>CAZLFF010000007.1:58991-65301 GCA_964558755.1 uncultured Pirellulaceae bacterium | reverse complement strand
CCCGGTCGGAAAGATGACTTCGTACTCAGACGATGAATCTGTGCCCATCACGTGGCCCGCGGTCAAAATAAGCCCGGTGCGACTGACGACCACGCCGGTTCCAAACCCGACGCCGTCAGAGATCGCAACACAAGCCGGCAGGTTGCTGGCCACCACCGCCGCCACGTCGCGCTCGATTAGCTTCAATTTTGCCACGGTCTCATTCGTCACGCTCCCCGCACCCTCAGTCGGTGCGCTGGGTGCCACAGTCTGCGCGGTGGCTGCTTGGTCAAAGGAAGTGCAGTGGCTCATTGCCATCGCGATGAGCAACCAACAAACCGCCGGAATCGCTTTGCGATCCGACTGGCACGACGAAGTGTTATCCTTAATCCTTTTCATGTTGCTTATTGTGATTTTACCCCAAAAATCGGGCAAGACGAAATCGTTTAGGCCAAATTCTGACAGCAGATTCGCCTTCTCGTGGAACCAGGATATCGCTAGGGTCTCCTGTCCACCCGTTCGAGCGGTGATGCGCCGCGTCGTCCGCGGGTTACCGCTGTTCCTGTCGTTAGAATTCGCCTACCGTGAAGCTCGTTACTCCTGCCTTCATCTGCCTGACCTTGTGCAGCGTTGCCCTTGCTGGCTGCGCGTCCATGGTCGCCAGATCGGCGCTTCCCGACGCACGAAAGGTTGTTCGAGACGGTTTGATTTTTCACTCTGACTTTTATTTTCCCAAACGACATCGGCTAATTGAGGAATTGATCGGTCAGCGGCTGCGGATGCAAGAGACACTGGGAATCGAAGCGTCGGAGGAACCCATTCATGTCTTTCTGTTTGAAGACGAGCCAACGTTTCGCGAGTTTTTGAACGAGCAGCACCCGTCGTTTCCAGACCGTCGCGCGTTCTTTTTACGTTCGCCGACCAACTTGGTTGTGTACGCTCACTGGAATGCTAAGGTCGCCGAAGATTTGCGTCACGAGGTGGCTCATGGGTACCTGCACAGCTCGGTTCCTAACGTTCCCATTTGGCTGGATGAAGGCATCGCAGAGTTTTTTGAAAGTGGGCCGAACGCCGGCGGACGACACGCGGCACACATTTCGTACTTGACTGCCGAGTACACTGCGGGGCATTGGAAACCAGACCTGAAGCGACTTGAAACGCTAACGCAGCCGGGCGAGTTGAGCCAGCTTGATTACGCCGAGGCGTGGCTGTGGGCCCGGTTCCTAACGAGCCACAATTCTGAAACCCAAAAAATGCTCAGCGATTTTTTGGAGGCATGCCAACACGACACGAAGGAAGTGACTCCGTTGTCGGAACTGCTAAAGTCGGCTGACGTTTCGGAGCAAAAGGTCACCGCGTGCTTGGGCCCCTGACCGTGAACAAACGCGGCGAACGTCACCGAGCGCGTCATCCCAACGACGGATGATGTTACTCATCCAGCGAGATCACGGATTGCTTTGGTTCGGCCGCCGGAGCGGGCTCGGGACCTAACTCGGGCCAGATTGCGGAAAGATCCATGGGCACGGCCCAAGTGCCAGGCGCGTGACGCCACGCTAGGTATAGCCAGCCGGATTCGGTTTTGCACTCCACAAGCTTAAGATCACGAGCGATCTTGCTGTCCTTCAACGCCTCAATATCATCGACCGGCAGTAGGTTGGCGGGCAAGTCAATCGAGTTCGTTTCACTGCTGGCCGCGTCCGAGTTCAGTTTGTCTTCCAAAAATGATTTGAACGCAAAGATCTTCGCGTCTTTTTTCTCGGGGTCAGTCAACTCGATTTCCGCGTCGCCGTCCCGGACCAATTTCAACCCGCTGCTCGTCTGCTGAATTTTGAAGCGCACGCGAATCTGCAAACCGGCGTTGATCGTACGATCTGCTTGGCCAAACCGCTTTCCAGACACAGAAACCGTCAACGAGTCGCCGTCAAATTCAAACTGAATCGGGCGCACATTGTCGAATGTGATGCTAAACGACTCATCATCCTCTTCTTCATCCGCGGCTAACCCCTGAGGCTCCGTGCCAAACAGATCCGCTGCCTCGGCCGCCAGCTCTTCGTTGGTAAATGTTTTGCCGGCGAAAATTGGGTCCACGAAATTGCTTAACAACGAGTCGTGCAGCCGAACGACGATATCCGCCGGAACCGTAGTCGCCTGCGGCAAGTTGGGGGCAGCCAAAGTTCCGATTGAGGCTTTTTTGCCCACCGCTTCGATCCAATTGGAACTAGAGCGTACGTAAAAATCGGGAATCCATGATGCGAAATCAACCGCTCGCTCGTTCAGCTCGAAGAGAGCGTCTTGACCTTCGGCAACGGCTTCATCGGTTAGTTGGTCGAACTGCTCGAACGCCTCCGCTTCTACGGCAAATGCTGTGTCAGCGTCGTTCTGCAGCTTGTCTTCATAGAACTGCTTGAAGGCGATCCGTTGGACCAACGCTGATCGTGTCGTCAGACCTCGAAAATCTGCTGCCATGTTCGCGTTAACGCGTGGGTCACCAGAAAACAGCCCGCCAATGTTCGCGTACAGACTGCGGCGGCCTTCGAAATTTCCGCCCGCATCAATAAAGCCGTACCATTTCCGTTCTCGGAACCGAGTCGCCGATGAAACCTGGCCCTGCAAATGGATGCTGACATTGACTTGGTTTGGATCGTCCAACAAATCCAGCGAAACGTTGCTGGTCGTTGTCGCGTATCCGCGGATCAAACGCCCTTTGACGTTTTCGTCGATGACGCGAGTGTCGGTGTCCGACTGTTGCGCCACGGTGTTCAACAGACCAGACGAAATGTTCAGGTACACGTTAGGAAGCGAAAAATCGCGACGGATCGCGGTCACGAGCGGGGTCGCCTGTTTCGCGTTTTCTAACCATTCAAGCAAACTGCCAACGCGGCCGGCCGAGCGGCGGGCGCTTGGATCACCCAGCGAGGACATTTCCTCACCCAATACCTGCAGCCGTTTGAGTGTGTCTTCCTGCAAGTTATCTGACGTGCCGCTGGCGTAGTTCTGAATGAATTTCTCAAACGAACGACGAGCGGTCGTAAAGTACGGATCAAACTGATTCTTTGCCACGTCGTCAAGACTATCACTAAACCGTTTCATCTGACGAAGGTTGTCCCGGCGGCGAGTCAAACGGGGGCGGTCATCTTTGAGGACCTCGTTTCGTTTGGCCGTCAGTTCCTTGATCGCGGCCTGCAACCGTTCACGGCGTCGTTCTAACAGTTCCGCCGACGTCGAGTCATCGGGCGTCGGCGAGTCCAACTGGATCGAGCCCGAACTCTCGATTTCACCCGGCACTGTTGGAGCTTTCTCGTCGGATGGTTCGTCGTCAGGCCGAGGTCCTTCGAGCGTTTCTACGTCTCCATCTTCGTCTTCATCGACTGGCAGGGCGTCGATCTCACGAGTCACCTTTCGCAGCTCGACCTTTTTGTCTTTGATCATTGACGTTAGCTTGCCAACCGATACCTCAGGGGCCAGCTCGAACTCCACTTCCGACAGAAAATCTAGCATCGGGTCAAGCTGTAAGTCGTAGAACAAGTTTGCTCGATCGCGGCTGTAGAGAGTGCGGCGGTAATAGCGCTCCATCACTTCGAGATCATAGATCACCCGATTGCGATGGTAGTCCATCGTTTCGATCGAGATCGGGCGGTAGTTGTTATACTGCTGAAACAGCAAATCGGATGTGCTCGCTGAATAGCTCTCGCTTAGGCTGCGAATCTGCTGCTCCATTGCGATTCGAACGTCAACGAACGCAGGATGATCCAAGCCATTCTCTCCACTGCGGAACCGATCCAGACACTCATTCAGAACGCTGACGTCCGCCTGCGGTCCTTTGGCGGCTTGGGTTTCTAACGCGTTGAGCAATAAATACTTCCGCCAGCCGATCGCTTTGCGACCGCTGCCCAACCAAGTGTTCAGACGACGCACCGACCATTGCAGGTTGGACGACGCGTCAGTCGCGGCCGCTGTGTCCGGTCGAGTGCAAACAGTAAACGCAAGGGCACAAATTAGCGTGGTGATCGAGAGAATGCGAAACATAGACGATTGGCCGAGTCGGCTAAAACTAAACAGGCAGTGACAAAGGATGTGATCCGACGACGCGTGATCCGGACGGGGCTCTCCGCCCGTTCGCGCGGCCTTGGGTTGGCCGGGCATCGACGGCGGTACTTGAGATTGTGGTTCGAGAAGTCGACGTTTGCCATAGCCGACACCTCGCGGGACGGCAGAATTTGGAGGTTTGCCGATTTTTGTGGGTGACCAGCTAATGATCGTGGCACGGCCCCATCGGTTGGATGATCCCCTTTCACACGGTACCCCTGTTGCTTAGCATAGCTCATAGACAGTATTGCTGGGCCAGCGGGGAACGCTCCGCCGAGCCAAACTTATTGATGATGGAGAATTAGGGATGTCAGATTCGCTTCAAGATCGCGCCGAGGCGGTTGAAAACGTGTTCTTTGCTCGTCGGGACCAGGCGTTGCTGAACAACATCCGTAGCGAAATGGAAGCCGCCGAGACTCGTCAGGCGCTGTCGGACGCAATTGGCATCGAGGACACGGAAGCCTTGGACGCCTTGATCGAGAACGATATTCGGCCCGAGACAATGCTCGTGATCGGCATGATCCCGCTCGTCTCCGTCGCGTGGTCGGACGGTATCCTTGAGGAAGCCGAGCGTACCGCGATCTTGCAGGCAGCTGATATTGCTGGGGTTAAGCAAGGATCGGGTAGCTACGACGTGCTGCAATCTTGGCTGACCGATCGCCCTGATGCGGATCTGCTCGACAGCTGGAAGGGCTATATTGCCGTGCTGGCCAGTAAAGTAGATGCCCCCGCAATCGATCAAATCCGTAATCGAGTCATGGGCCGTGCGAAAGATGTGGCTTCCGCCGCCGGTGGATTCTTGGGGCTCGGCAACAAAATCTCGGACAGCGAACAAGCGGTGATCGACGACCTAACCGCCACGTTCAAACAAGCCGGGGCTTAAACGCGTGTCGAACGCCACGGTCTGACTCGTTAGGTCTCGGCGCGGCGTGCTGACAGTCCTTTTCTCTATCACTGGCCGAACGATCGGCGTCCGCGATACGGAGCGCCGGCGCCACGACGATTTCCGCCACCGCCGCCACGCCTGCCTTTTTGATCAATCTGACCGTCACCGTCACGGTCTTCGCCGAACGGGATCTCGGATTCGTATTTAACGCCGCTGCGTTTACCTTCCATCACGTGATCGGCGTACACCTTGCGCTGTTCGGTTGAACTGAATTTCTCGTTCTCTTTCAACAAGGTCGCTTTCAGTTCTTCAGCAGAAGAATCAAGCTCCACTCGTTCGACAAGCTTTCCACTCAGCCCGAACTTTCCAGCACGGATGATGTTAATCGCTGATTTTGAGCGGGCTCCGGTTACCGACCGTGTCCA
Source organism: uncultured Pirellulaceae bacterium (assembly GCA_964558755.1). Lineage (GTDB taxonomy): Bacteria > Planctomycetota > Planctomycetia > Pirellulales > Pirellulaceae > Mariniblastus. The sequence goes on along the minus strand of CAZLFF010000007.1, from coordinate 59,925 downwards.
ATTTTTGTCTTCCTTGCCCATGAAATCGAGATGGAACCGACCGATGATCGATTCATCGGAGAACACTTCCTCAAGCGTCGATTTAATCTCCCTTAACTCATCCCGATCCGCGTTGACGAATACCAACAATCGTTGGTCGGCCGAAGCGACATTCAGCGCCTGACCGAAGGATAAGAAGTCTTGGAGGATCGCATCGTCAGCCGAGTTCTTCACGCGGTAACGAGATGCAATGCGATCCATCTCACGGATGATTTGCCCGTTGGAGTCACTTGAAGCATTACGGCCAGCTAACACCTGATTTGGTGAACGTCCGGATCTGGAAAGCCGTCGCTGACCGCTCGGGTCGAAAATGCAGAATGCCGTGTTGGCGTACTTCCCATTGAGAATCCAACGAATTCGCTCTTCGTTCTCCTTGTTTTCATAAGTCTCTATTCGCACGCAGACAAAATCACGGGAGGCATCGATAAACTCTTGCGTCGAGAACAAACTGTTCTGCGAATGGGAATAGCCCGGTCAGAACACGCCCGAGATTCCGGAACACTGTGCGGCTGCCGACATGAAAAAGATCGGGCGATTCGAACGTTTCGCTTCCGCGACGGCCGTGTCCCAGGTGGCGTACCATGCGACGCCCTGCTCACCTACGGCCTGTGGATTGACGTCAACTGCCCGGAGACGACTCCCGCCCGATCCTTTGCGGCCGCGCGGTTGATTGGCCGTTCCTTTGGACATTAGCGGTTTTCTCGCATCCGTGCCGTCAAATTTCGCTCCTTCGGCGATCCATTTTTTTAACGTGTCGAGTTCACGATCGGATACGTGCTTTCCACCCTTGGGCATTTCGCCCGATTCGATCACCTCAATGAACAGACTGTTCGATGGATCGCCCGGATTCACCGAGCCACCATCGACTAGGTCGTCATAGGAAGCGATCTCATAC
>CAZLFF010000007.1:46754-58981 GCA_964558755.1 uncultured Pirellulaceae bacterium | reverse complement strand
AGTTCCGATTCCATAGCTTCCTTTGGTGTTGGAGACGTGACAACCACCACACTTATCAATAATGATCGGCGCGACGTGTTGAGTAAAACTAACGGAGCCCGAATCGCCCCGCTTCGTTTGCTGCCTCAACTGGGCCTCGGCAACCGAACCGCGTTGTAAAGCGACAAAAAGCAGCGCCGTTGTGACCAAGCCTGATCTAATAAAATCTGAGTTCTTCAAACCGAATCCCCGGAATCAGAGGCAAACGTTTAAGTAAGAACGGCACCGTTGCGGGCGCTGTTTCTGCCACCTGCTTTCACGTGGAAAATTGAATCACAGGACAGGAACCTAGAGCGGGATCCAAAACCAGCCTGTTTAACCCATCGCGTCAACGAACGCTAAAAAGCCTACCGCGCAGAAACTCGTGCACTTGCTCTTGCGCTCCACAGTCGCATGATCCAGTGCCACGTTAATGCCAGCAGAACGGCGGTCGTGCCGACGTGAGCGACTTGGACGACGGCGAAGATTGAGATGTGACCGAGGATAACCCCCATTAGCATCATCAAGATCACCAACGCGAAAATGAGCTTCGGCTCGCGAGCTCCGGCCCGACGCTGATCACCACTCCACGCGAGCATCAAGCCGGAGGTTAGCAACAGACTCCACGAGAACGTGCGATGAATTTTGTAGATCCACGTCGCGCTCAGTTGGCCCAGCCACTCACTGCGAGCCAAGCCACCAACCGCGTGCGACATCTCGTCCGTTTGCTCGCGCAGCTGGCTGCCAAGCAAGCCTTCGGCGAATAAGCACCCAAAAAAAATGAGCGAAACGAATAGCAAACGCCGGTCTGTTTGCGAGGCCGATGCCGCGGGGGTTGTCGTTTCTGACGAACCCGGACGAGTCAACCACACGACCGAAACCAGCAACATAATTAGCAAGAACGCCAGTGCCATATGAAGGGTAATGATACCCGGTTGCAAGCCGCTGCGCACGACGATCGCGCCCATCACCGCGTTCGCTAACACGTCAACCAGGCTTAGCCACGCCAACAAAATCACCGTGCCGCGGAAACGTGGGGCTCGAAAAGACAGCAACGCCAATAGCAACGTACTAAAACCGAGAGGCAGCGAGGTCAGACGGTTTCCAAACTCGATCCAAGTATGCACTGGATCAAAACTGTCCAAGACGGTTTCGCGAGTAATCGTGTCCGGGTCGATGCCTTTTTTGATCGCGTGTCGTTTGAACTTTTCAATATCCAAACGATCCACGTCAATTTGATCGACGCTGGTCGGCGGAATCAAACAACCCCAGCAGGTTGGCCAGTCGGGGCAACCAAGCCCAGAACCTGTAACGCGAACGGTCGCACCCACGACGACCAAGACGAACAGCGAAACCAAAGCGACCCAAGCTGTGCGGTGAAGGAGCATTTATTCGCGACGGGCCCGAAGAAAGATACGGTGCGTGAGATCGAGAGCTTGATCGTCGGTATCATAGCCGATACAGCGCAAAACACCCGCCCGTGAACCGCGTCGATAACGCATGTCTGCTGCGGCACTTGGTCGCTGTCGACCAACCCCGACCGGTGCCTCGCGGATGTCGGTACGCCCGCACCGACCGCGCAAAAAATGGAAGGGCCTCAGCTCGCCGCTACTGAGACCCTTCCGGAGTTGGCTGTCCTAATCGGAACTGATGTTCCTTTCGGAGACCCACAGCCGTTATCACGTATCGGACTCAATGGGGGATTATCCCACAACAAAAGCATGCGAAGTAGCAGTCGATACAATAGTTAAACTCGACCGTTAAATTGCGACGTTCGCAGCGGATGGGCGTTCTCAAAACAACTCGCAAATCTCAAATTGGCCGTCTTCCCCTCGCTTTTTACTTACTCATTCTTCAGCTAGAATGTCGACATCAGGACGAGTGCTGCATTCCGAAATTGGCTTGATCAGCACCGCACCGACGTGATTTGCAAAATCGAGTTTGCCGGTTATTTCACTTACGCGTGACCGTTGACGGCCCTCGCTGGCAGATTTCAGCTTGGTCGATCGCGTGGCGAGCCAATAAAAGCTGACGTTTTCTGCCCATCGATTTCTATTTTTGACCATCAGTTTAGCTCCAATCCCATGTCCAACGAAGCTCTCCCCCATCTTGATCGCCCGGTCGCCAAACTGGCTTTGGCCGATGGCACTGTGTTCACTGGATTCTCCTTTGGAGCCAGCGGCACGACGATTGGCGAGGTCATCTTTAACACGTCGATGACGGGTTATCAAGAAATTCTGACTGACCCCAGCTACCGTGCCCAGCTGGTCACAATGACCTACCCGGAAATCGGGAACTACGGCGTCAACGAAGAGGACGTGGAAAGCAAGGGACCGCAAGTGGCCGGTTTCATTGTTCGCAACGTCAGCAACGTTGCCAGTAATTTTCGCTCCAACGCGTCGCTGGGCGACTACCTGAAACAACATGGAATCGTAGGGATTTCTGGAATCGATACGCGAGCTCTCGTGCGGCACATCCGCAGTGTGGGTGCGATCGAAGGTGTTATCTCGTCCGAGGACCTCGACGACGCAAGCTTGGTCGCCAAGGCGAAGGCGAGCCCCGGACTGGTCGGGCGTGATTTAGTCAAAGAAGTCTTGCCCGCTCAATCGGCAGATTGGACGGAGGGCCTTAGTCCGTGGTGGTCCTTTGAAGAAAACGCAGGCGAAGCATCCGAGCCTGCTGCTGCCGATCAGCCCCACGTTGTTGCGTTAGATTTTGGCATGAAGCGTAACATTGCGAGACACCTATACGACCAAGGGTTTCGAGTGACCGTTGTGCCCGGCACTTCCAGCGCCGAAGAAGTCATGGCGTTGCAGCCAGACGGCATTTTCCTGTCCAACGGGCCGGGTGATCCTGAGCCCCTGACTTACGCGATCGAGACCGTTCGCGAATTAATTGGAAAGGCTCCGCTGTTCGGCATTTGCTTGGGGCACCAGCTGTTCGCGTTGGCCTGTGGAGCAAAAACTTTCAAGCTAAAGTTTGGTCACCGCGGTGCCAATCAACCCGTGCTTGACCACGAGACCGGCAAGATCGAAATTACGTCCCAAAACCATGGTTTCGCTGTGAATCCAGACAGACTGCCCGACTGCCTCAAGGTCACGCACACGCATCTTAACGACCAGACGGTTGCCGGACTGAAGCACACGCAGCATCCCGCCTTCAGTGTTCAGTTCCACCCAGAGGCCTCGGCGGGGCCGCATGATAGCGAGTATCTGTTCGGGCGATTCCGAAAACTGGTCGACGAACACTCGGCGGCAACGGCGTAACGCGTGCGAAGTCTCTCAGCCCAGCAACGTCAGCGTCGGTTGGAGAATGGTAAAACGGCGGCAAGCATTCAAACGGCGGTGTTATCGCTGTGAGCAAGATCTATCAACCAGTAGCAGTAGCTCAATCGACGATCGCATGAACGAGCCCACCGCTTTTGCTTCTATCGATTCGAGGATTCTGGCCCGATCAGATCAGAGATTGCTCGCTTACCAAAATGCAGTGCGGCCAGACGTGATGCCGCCTTGCAAGCATCAGGTGTCTCGTCTTTTTCCAGCCGGGCTGGTTGGCCTATTGTTAGGGGCCATTCTTCTATCGAGCGGTTGTGGCGAGCCTTCGGAGATCGTCGAACGGCCAACTGTTCGCGCAAACCAGTCAAATCAACTGGCTGATCAACTTGGCCCTCCGCCGGCTTCCAGAACAAAAACAACTCCCACACCAATAACTGTGGAGCAGCGAGAAGGCCGAGAAACTCGGCGAACGAAGGCGATTCAAGCTCAGCTGCGTCAGTTGCAAATGGCAATCGCAACCCGCGTTCGCGGTGACGAAGGTGCCGCGTTGGATATATTCAGCGACGACTTTTCGGCTCGAACAATTGACCGGCTACGATTCGCAGAGCGATACGAGAGCGATCAGTTTACTGTCTCGCGTTGGGGCTACACCGATATGGCGCCTCAGCTGGAGAACTCGCCCAGCTTGATTACTGCGTTGGCGGAGTCTTTGTACAAACCTTGGATGGGAACGCCAAACTTCCAGCTAGAACTGAAGTTGTTTTCGGCCGCCAAGCCGGCGTCGAAAGAAAGCGAGGCGAATCCGGGCTCACTGATCGTGGCAACAGCACTTGGCGACGTAACAACGCGAATTCGTCGGCAGGCGACCTCATTATGGGTGGCACGATGGAACAAGGACGAGCTTCAGGCCGACACGCTGAACGGTTCGATGTCAACCGAGGCCCGTCCGCTGAAGCTTGAGCACATCCAAGTCGTTGCTCAAGAGGAAATCGTGGCCCGGGTGTCTGACGGACGCCTGATGCGAGACTGCACAGCGTCGATCATGCAAAATTGCAAGACGATGCAAAACCAGCTGCGATTCGGCATCGATCAATGGTCGCAGCGAATTCCAGGCATTGACATGCTGGGCCAACACGGGATTGCCGTTGGCGATGTGAACGGCGATGGCCTCGATGATTTGTACGTTTGCCAGCCTCACGGCTTGCCCAATGCGCTGTTAGTCCAAAACCCTGACGGGACGGTACAGGATCGATCTGCCGCAGCCGGCGTCGATGTTTTGGACGACTCGCGATCAGCCTTGCTGGTGGATTTGGACAATGACCGCGATCAAGATCTTGTGATTGCGACCGACGAATCCCTGCTCTTGTTCTCGAACTCTTCCGATGGCTCGTTTCGGTTAGAGCATCGGCTGACGCTCGGGCGTTCGACACACAGTTTATCGGCGGTCGACTACGATCAAGATGGCGATTTGGACCTGTTTTTGTGCAAACACGAGGGCGTCCGACACCAAGATGACGCAATCGTTTTACCATTCGATCTGCTTGAGGCTGATGATGGCGGACAGAACGTGTTGCTACGGAATGACGAAGGATGGCAGTTCGTCGACGCAACCTACGAGGCAGGGATCACCAGCCGAAATTCCTATTTTACTCGATCAGCCTCTTGGTCGGACTACGATCTGGACGGGGATCAGGACTTGTACATTGCCAACGAGTTCGCGGGCGACCAGCTTTACCGCAACGATGACGGTCAGCTACGCGATGTGACTTTCAAGACGGGAATCGGCCTCCCAGCGCGACACCGGACCGTTTCTGCGGGGGACTTTAATCAAGACGGTCGCCCCGATTTCTTTGTTGGCTCCAACGCCTCGGCCAGTGCAATGCGTGCCTTTGGGTCACCCGATCGCAGCGACGGAAGCCTCGATCCTCGAATTGCGGTTACAGGCGATAGTCAGATTTGGCACGCGGGCGCAGATGGAAACAAGTGGCGGCTTTTCGCGATGCGAGCCCCGCTATTCTCGGCCGAATCGGTTTTTGGATCACTGATAGTCGATTTGAACAATGACGGTTGGAACGACCTCGCGGTCACTAACGGACAACTAACCCGGGATTTGAAAGAGAATGTCGATTTAGGGCTCAACGATCATCTCTTCATTACCGCGCCGGACGCCCGTAAAGGACTGTCGATCGTTCTGAGTCCCAGTGCTCGGGATGCTGCGAAGATGGTTCGGGAAACGACTGAGCGATGCCGTGATGGTTACTCATTCGCTGGATCGCAGCGGAATCGATTCTTTCTGAGTATCGGAAAGTTAGGCTTTGCAAATGCTGGTCCGGTCACTGGCCTAGACTTTGACCATGACGGACGCGCCATTGCGGCAACGGATTGGGACAACGATGGAGACGCCGATTTAGTCATCACCACCCGTAACGGGCCTCAGCTGAAAATTCTGTGCAACCAGTGTAGTAACGATCACGGGTTCCTATCGCTGCGTTTGGTGGGGACCCAATCTAACGCTGACGCGATCGGCGCGAGGGTGGCGGTTTTCGCGGAGGAGCGTAACAAACCATGGGTAAGATTCGTGCAAGCAGGTTCCGGCTGTTTGGCTCAATCTTCGAAACGCTTACTGTTTGGATTGGGCAAAAACACCCAGGTGGAACGAGTCGACGTGAAGTGGCCCAACGGCTTGGAGCAAACGTTTTCCGACATCGTGGCCAACGGCAGTTACGTGCTGACCGAGGGCCAAGACAAAGCCAACAAGCAACCGGTCAGCCGCGAGAGCCTACAGATAGACCAACGCCGAACCTATGCCGGAGACCAACCACCGGCGGGCTCACGAGCGCTATTTAACCCGCCCGGACTTCTGCCTGAACTTCGCATCGCCAATGGCCAGGGAGAATCGTCATCCGCGGTGAACACGTCAACAACGGCACCAACGCTTCTGCTGTTTTGCGATAAAGCGTCAGCATCACAACAGACGATTCAATCTGTGTTGCGAACAGCGGGAGCATGGGACGACAACGAACTGGATCTTGCCGTCGTTGTCATTGACCACAGTGCAGACGAAGATGCGGCCGATCCAAGTGACACAAACCGGCTTGAGGATTCCTTTGCCGATTCGTTGCGCTGGGGAAAGATTGATACGGTTTCGCGTCAAAGACTGCGGGTCTGGACAGGCAATACGTTCAACCGGAACCAGTTGCCCAAGCTCCCGTTTGGAATCATGACGAATCCTCGTGGTCGAGCATGTATTTTCTACTCGTCCAACGGGGTCGACGACGCTGACTTTTGGGCGGACAAAGAGATCGCGAATGGATCCATTGAAGACCACTGGAATGCGGTGATGCCACGGTCTGGTCGCTGGTTCTCGCGGTACCGATTTCCCTCTGCCGATCGAATGGCAATGCGCCTAAGCGACCTAGGCGACTCATCCGGCGCGGAAACGCTAATTCATGAGCTCAAGGAACTGCGAGCGTACGAGTTTTGCCAGAAGGGTAGAGAGGTCGAGGCGGCGGGTGGATCGGCTGCGGCGGCCAAGTTCTTTCTACGCGCCGCTGAATGGGCTCCCGAGCTGGCGGTTGCTCACCTGAGAATCGGTCAGCTGCGACGCAAACAGGCGAGAAGCTTATCGGGGGCCAAGAATGAAGCCAAAAAGAAGCTGCTGCTGGCCGAGGCGATCAGGGCGCTCGACACAGCGATACGACTCGACCCGAAAGACACGGAATCAGCTCTGGCTCGTGCTTACGCGGCAGTGGATGTGGGAGACTTTGACAAGGCGATTAAGCTCCTCGAGCAAAACGTACAGTTGCAACCTAACGACTATCGACAACACGCGGTGATCGGCCGATTGCTCGTCCAGCAGCAGAGATTCCGCGAGGCCAACCAATGGCTGATGACGGCCTTCGAACATCACCCTACCCTTCCGCAGGTATCCAGCGATTTGGGTTTTGTTCACCTAGCGGTGGGCATGCAAAATAAGGCGGTGCGATTTCTCAATTTGGCCCATCAGTTGCAGCCGAGCGATAAGAATATTCCACGGCTGCAAGCAGAGGCCTACTTCTTGACGGGCGATCATGCCAACTCGGTCGAGCGTTGTGAGTTGCTCGTCCGCAGTAAGGCCAATCAACAACGACAGACCTACTTGCTCGCTTGGCTTCTGGCGACCTCGCCCTCCCAGTCCGTTCGTGATGCCGAACGGGCTCTGGAACTGATGGAGAACCCGACGAGAACGTTCGGTGACCAGTCCGCTACCACGCTTGAAATCTACGCGGCGGCACTCGCGGAGAACAATCAGTTTGATCAAGCCATCGAGATACAGAAGCGTGCGGTTGCTCTCGTCAACGAACGCGCAAGCTTGGAAAGCTACAGTCCAAAACAGCGTGAGGGGATGAACGCTCGTCTGAAGCGCTACAATGGAAAACGGCCATATCGGACAGAGGAAGCCGAGCTAACGCCGCTGGGCGTGCCGAGGATTATCAACGAGATCGATATAGCCGAAGGCACCTCGGTAACGAGCCCCACGCGAAACGAGTCGACCGTTTCCACCAGCGCAAAGTCCGCTGGAATGCGCAGCGAGTTACCATCGAACAGCCGGCTGGCAGAACAAGTTCAGCTTCAGGGGCTGTTTGGAATCAATGAAGCCGAGCAAGAAGCCGCCGCTGATACGGCTGAACCGACCGAAGAATCCGGCCCGCTAGAGGGCGATTAGCGTTTGGTTGGAGAGTTGCGAAATCTCGATCGCGATTAACTCGTTCATCACCTCTCGAAAGCTAGGACGCTGCTGCGGCTGCTTGGCCAGCATCTGCTTAACCAATGCACTCATTGCCGGCGGGCACAACGGCTGACGAATGATGAGGTCTTCAGGAATTTCATCACGTTGGGCGTCCATCATCTCCTTGATCGACTGCGACTGTAGTGGTGGTTGGAGAGAAAATAGGTGATAGATCATCGCACCCAACGAATACACGTCGCTGGCAGCCGAGGCCACGTAACCCTCCTCAAAGCACTCGGGCGCAGTGTAACGAACGGTTTGCAACTGATCGTTCGGGAACCAGACCTTTTGGCCCGTCAGATGCGACTGCGACCAGCCCAACAACGTCACGCGTCCGTTCTTTCCCAGCATCACGTGCGACGGTTCCAACCCAAGATAAACTCGCCCGCTATCGTGCGCTGCACGAATTCCCTCAGCGATTTGCCGAATCGTCCACAACACGCGGTTTACTGGTATTTCTAGTTCTGCGGACAACAAACGATCGAGGCTACGACCGTACACCCACGGTTGAACCACGAAGAAAGGCGGTTGGTCCAGTTCCGCATCCAACAGGCGAACAACGTTGGGATGCTGCAACTGCTCAGTCACCGTCGCCTCGCGGCCGAGCCGATCAATCGCGTTGGCGTGATCGTCACCGGTCAGATCTGGGTTCACGAGCTTTAGCAAGTAGTCAAACTTGCGTCGATTCGCTGCCAGCTTGGGAGCCGCACGAAAAATGTTGTACCAACGGCCGCCGGTGATCGGTGCTCCCAGCCGCCAATACGACACGACCGAAGACGGCTGAAACTTAAGGGAAGGGTGAGCAAGAGGCATACGGAAAGACGGTGAAACCACCACTAAGATTGATCTTTGGACATCCCCTCAGCATGGCCGGGGTAACCTCTGAATCGGTGAGAAAGTCGTTTGAAGTCAAACCCCACCATGTAAATTCAGGTCGCAACGGACTCGGCAGACGGTGCCGGACGCCGCGAACAAATTTGCGGCACCAGTTCACTTCGGCTAAAGCTGACGGGCTGCCCCGTGGCCGACCCAAGGACCGATTTTGTCCAGCCCAGTAGATACTCCGAAGACTCGGTATTTTCCTTCTATTTCAACGTTTGAGAATGACCGAGCACCAAAACTTTCTTCCTGCAGCCGGGTTCTGAACTCGTCAATCTGTGTTCCAATGCTTATCTTAACGGGACGCCAAAAGGTGGACCTTCCGCCTGTGACGGTTGTGCTGCCGATCGTGGTCATTCACGGTGAAACGCGCGGTGCAAACCAAGTAGCGTTGATCCTCATTTTTGTTTTTGTCTTTCGCGGCCTCGGCCTTTCCCCCGCGATCCCCGCGCCGTGCGGGAATTTACTTTACCGGAGAATTTGATGACGCCTTTGCAGAAAACGTCCAGCAACTCAGACACGACATCCGCCCATTCAAAGGCCGGCCATTCACGACGTGATTTCTTTCGAAAGACTGCGGCTGTCGGCACTGTCGCCAGCACGCCCTACATCTGGTCCAGCAGCGTTGCCAAGGCAGAAGATGCCAATAGCAACAAAACGATTGCATGTATCGGCATTGGTGGTAGCCGCGGCCGCTACAACCGTGGACGTACGATCGCCAACCAAGCGGCGAAGCTTGGTCAGATGATCGCCGTTTGCGACTGCGACCAGGTTCACAATGAGGAATACAACAAGAATTTCGACGGCAAGCTGCAGGAGTTCACCGATTATCGCAAGCTGTTTGATACCGTGAAGCCTGATCTCGTCACGATCGGAACTCCCGATCACTGGCACATACCAATTGCGCTTCGAGCGCTGGAGGCCGGATGCGACGTGTATTGCGAAAAACCGCTGACGTTGACCATCGACGAAGGTAAAGTAATCCGCGAAGCGGTTGAGAAATCAGGGAAAGTGTTCCAAGTCGGAACGCAACAACGAACGGAGATGAACCGCCTGTTCATGTACGCAGCAGCAATCGTTCGTAGCGGCCGCTTGGGCGATCACGTGAATGCCCACGTTGGGATCGATGCGGCTCCTATCGGCGGTCCGTTCGAAACCACCGAGGTTCCCGAAGGTTTAGACTGGGATATGTGGCTGGGGCCAGCACCCAAACAAGACTACTCTGAGCAACGCCGTAAAGAGTTTCGTTGGTTCCTTGAGTACTCGGGCGGAAAGATGACCGACTGGGGCGCACACCACATTGATATTGCTCAATGGGCGTTGGGCTTGGATAGCACGACCCCAAGCAATATCTCTGGTAAAGGCAAACTGACACCGATCGTTCCAGACGATTTCAACTGGGCCGAGTTCTTGGACGGCAAATCAAAGCTACCAAACGGCTTCAACGCTGCCAGCGCGTTCAATATTGATCTACAGTTTGCCGAAGGCAATCTGATTTCGGTCAACCATAAGTACGAGAGTGGCACGACTAGCTTCGGAAACGGTATCCTTTTCGAAGGAGACAAGGGCCGCTTGTTCGTCAACCGAGGAAAGCTCCAAGGCTCGATCGTCAAAGAGATGTTCGGCATGGATCTTGTCTCTAGCAAGAAGGATGGGAAACGGGTTGACAATCACGCTGAAGCGATCAAGAACCTTGACCCGACGCTTCGCGAAGAATTCGACGTCGCGTTCAAGAAATTGCACAAAGGCAATGTGGCGAAAAACCACATGCAGAACTTCTTCGATTGCGTCGAAGACCGCTCAGAACCGGTTTCTGACGTCAAATCTCATGTGAACACAATGGCCTCTTGCCACATGTGCAACGTCAACTTGATGCTCGGACGGGACCTAAGCTGGGATCCGAACGCAGAGAACTTTGGCAGCGACGACCAAGCCAACGCGCTGATGAAGCGTGTCAGCCGCGAAGGCTACGCGGTGTAGTCGCAAGCCAATTGCAAATCTGAAATATCTAAAAGCTCGGTGCGATTAAACAAGCACCGAGCTTTTTGTTATTCAGAAATCACCCAGAGACCAAGCTCGCATCCAAGCCGTTTCGGAGTGTCAAACGATTTTCTAACGTTACTAGCAACTGGCCACCATTAGCCGGCAACCGCCAACTCACGAATCGGAACGGGCATGACATATTCATGGGCCGGGCGGACCGCCAGTTTCGCACACCGCTCAATATAAAACTGGCGAGGTTCCTCGCGGCTGAGACACAGGCCCAAGAATCGATTCCCGCCTAGCAGTCGAATCGGACTCACCACGCGAATGGACTCATTGCCCTTGGAGTCACGGTAGTGAAACTCCAGAACGTAATCATCTGCAAGCGAAATCGTGCGGGCGATGGTTTTGACGATCGAGGCGGAATGCATGGCTATTGTCTATCCTTAGGAGGTGTTTACATCCTAAGAATCGCCTGTCAGTTGGACACGTTTGGTCACGCATCCATTTTATTTCCACAACAAGCTGGAGATTCGCACCTCTCGCTACTCTAGATCCGCGGTCAAACGTTAGGAAGAGGCCTCGATCCCAGTTTTGTAACGCTCGATTGACTCCTCGATCATCCGCATCGCAACGTCAGCTTCGGCCACGCGTGTAATCTTAACCCACTTATTGGGCTCAAGATCTTTGTAGTGCTGAAAGAAATGTTCAATTTGGTGAACAAGAATATCCGGAAGGTCGGAGTAGTTCTTCACCTTTGCATATCGCTGCGTCGTTCTAGTGGACGGCACCGCAATAATTTTCTCGTCATGCCCAGCGTCGTCCTCCATAATCAGCACACCCACCGGTCGGCATGCCATGACGGCGCCGGGGACGATCGCTCGAGTGTTACACACCAACACGTCAATCGGGTCGCCATCGAGCGACAAAGTATGAGGAATGAACCCGTAGTTCCCGGGGTACACCATCGCCGTGTAAAGAAACCGATCAACAAACAACGTGCCTGATGACTTGTCCAGTTCGTACTTGATGGGCTGGCCACCAACGGGAACTTCGATGACGACGTTAACTTCTTCGGGTGGATCGTGACCAATTGGAATGGCATCAATGAGCATATTCGCGTCCGGGCTGAATCGGCTTGGCTGGCGGGTGAAATCAGAATTGTCACGATTGCGACTCGCGACAACTGTACCACGTAGTTTCTCGGCCAGGCCCTGAAAAGGCAAGAACCCAAGAAAAGGTCCACGAAAGAGCTGAAGGACCTTTCAAAACCACAACTTGACAAGTGAACGAGAGGGAAACCG
>CAZLFF010000007.1:44123-46744 GCA_964558755.1 uncultured Pirellulaceae bacterium | reverse complement strand
GGTCGTCACAGCCCAACGCACTTCTGCAACCGCTCCCACATGAACTTGTTGCGATGCAATGCGCTTGATAACGCGTCGTGTCAGCCAGAGGGTTTCCGACTGGTTATCCAGTTGAGAAAACCAATCTTGAAAGGTTTTCCTAGCCGGAAGCACGCAAACCACCAAACCGACATGCCGTGGCGAAAACGCAGCCCGAGCGGTGCGATGTTCGATACCGCCGCAACAAATCTGCCAAAGGCGACCGACGCAAAAGCAAACGGCCACGCCGGCGAATCATCGCCTGCGTGGCCGCTCTGTGTCTACAAGTAAGGGCAAAGCCAGCTATGCTTCTGCGGCCGCTTATTCGGTGCCAGCTTCCGCCGGTTTCTTCGCGGGCTTCGCATCGTCGCCCAGCACCTCGATCAGTTCACTAGCCAACTTCCGAATCGCATCGTGGACTTTCTCTTCGCCCATTCGGATCACCTTAACGGTTTCCCAGCCCTTGCCTTCTTTACCGTTAAGCGTCGTGCGAAAATCTTCGTAAGCCTGAAGCAGCAATTCTCGATCTTCGTCCGTCACGTTGGTCAGCTTTGGGTTGACTCGCATGTGCAGTTGGCACTGCCCTTTGTAAACTTGGATCACGTGCAGGTGCGAGCCAGCGTTGGCCTGAAAAGTGCAGTACGATGACTTCCCGCGCGGCACTCGCTTGTAAGTCACCGACAAGTCGGTCTCGTTGACGATCATTTCCTCTAGGTCAGAGTAGGCGTTGTAGGCCAGCGAGCTGGGGCAAAGACGCTCGGTTTCTTCTGCCCATTCTTCTCGTGTGACGTCGACGATTGACATAGCTTTATTCCGTAAGGATCTGCAAAGTTAGAATCAAGAAACAACCGAATCGAAACCGGTATCATTCGGCAAGACTCTATCTTAACAAACTCGACACGATTTTCATAGGTCGAGGGGGAAATCCGGACCAACAAGCCCATATTTTTCATGTTACTGCAAAAGACCGGCCGGCGATTAAAACCGGTCTATCTCGGGTGGTAGAAACTGTTTCGTTACCGCTTTTTACGAAAATGCCATCCCCTCAACGCAGCCCCTCGGGGCTGTACTTCGTTGGCCGAGCGTTAAACATTGCTCCTCGTCCAATCTGCTAACGAGTGTCGCCCCTTTTTAAGAACGAGCAAGACAAGAGCAGCAGACATCCGGACGGTCGGTTTTGAATGACTGGCCTCCCGAACAGGCGACGATTCGTGATACCATAAGTAGCCATGACATAAGAGTTCGTACCTAGCTCGCGGCTCCGCAAGCTTCCGCTAAACAAATTCCTGCCCTTTTTGAACCGACCATGAAAGCTCGTGCCAACACGGACAGCAAGTTTCTGTACAAGTATCTGCTAATCGGTATCGCGACGCTTTTGTATAGCATCTACTGCTACTACGATGCGTTCTACAACTATCCGCAGTTCGAACTCCCGCGCTCGCAGGCCTTTGATCAGTTGAAGGAGGACATTGAGAACCGCCAAAAAACTGCCGACCCGAACACGAACTGGGGCGAGATTCGCGCAAAGGAATGGGACGCGTTGACTGCCGAAAACGGTTGGACGGTTGGCGAGCCCCACAACACGGCCGACGACGTTCGCAGCAACATCAACTTTAGCATCGCGTTAGGCGTTCTATGCACCGCGATTGCCATCCCTTGCATCATTTGGTTTTTTCGTACCAAAGGGACTTGGATGGAAATCGATGGCTCACAGATCTCCCACAGTGATGGTACGAAATTTGACATCTCGCAAATCACACGGCTGGACAAAAAGAAGTGGGAGAAAAAAGGCATTGCTGTCGCCCACTACTCCGACTCCGATAACACCGAACAAACTTTCACCATCGACGATCTCAAGTACGAACGTGCAGTGGTCGACCAGATGATGGTCGAGATCGAAAGCGTGCTTCCAGCAGACAAAATCGTCAACGGACCAACCGAAGCGGAATTAGCCGAAAAACGTGCCGCCGCTCAAGCTGCCCGCCAAGCTCGTCTCAAAGAACTAGAAGCCGACGAAACGGACTAAACCGTCGCGTTGCTTTTTTCGAACTCATTCAGGCTCTTCTCATCCCAAATCGAGTCAACAATGGATTGCACTCCTATCATGTTCCCCTGGCCCCTGATCGCCGATAGCGCAACTCACGCCGCGACGGACGCCGTCGAGGCATCCGGCGGCAGCAACATTACGCTGATGCTAATTCTGACCGTCATCCTGATCATTTTGAACGGGTTCTTTGTCGCCGCCGAGTTCGCGCTGGTCAAAGTTCGGCTGGGCCAAGTCAAAAAAATGGTCGAGCAAGGGAAGCCGTTCGCCAAAACGGCCTATTGGTTGGCCGAGCGTTTGGATCAGACGCTCTCCGCGTGTCAGCTGGGAATTACCATCGCGTCGTTGGCACTTGGACGTGTGGGCGAACCCGCATTTGCGAAGCTGGTCGAGCCAATCTTTCACATGCTGGGCATCGAGAGCCAACAGCTGCTGCACACGTTCGCTTTCATCATTTCGTTCTCAGTTATCACGGCATTGCATTTGGTGATTGGCGAGCAAGCGCCCAAGATTTTTGCGATCCGACGCCCGAAGCAAATGGTTCTCTGGTGCGCCGCAC
>CAZLFF010000007.1:36318-44100 GCA_964558755.1 uncultured Pirellulaceae bacterium | reverse complement strand
TCGGGGGACGGAGGCCATGATACGCCGCACAACGAGGAAGAAATCCGGGCGCTCGTCCGCGAGGCTCATATCCACGGCCACTTAACCGGCAGCGAGCATCGCTTGCTCAACGCGGTTTTCGAGTTCGACGACTTAATCTGCCGCTTGGTCATGGTGCCGCGCGGAGACGTCGACATCTTGGATATCAACAAACCGTTTCCCGAACTTTTGAATTACGCGAAAGAGACCAAGCACACGCGCTACCCGGTTTGTGATTCCTCACTAGACAACCTACTGGGTGTCGTCCACATGAAAGACTTGCTGGGCGTCGATCCGAACGATGCAAATTTTGATCTACGGTCGATCATGCGAGCCCCGATCAAGGTGCCCGAGAACATGTTGATCAGCCGCGTGCTGCAACGAATCCAAACCAGCCATCAGCTGTTAACCTTCGTTGTCGACGAGTACGGAACGATCATCGGCGTGGTGACTCTAGAAAACGTTCTAGAAAAAATCATCGGCCCGGTCGATGACGAATTCGACGTGGCGGACGCGCCAAAGATTGAACGAGTCTCGGATTCCGTTTTCTTGGTTGCGGGCAGCACACCGATTTCGGAAGTCGAGCGTGCATTGTCGTTGGAGCTTGATGAGGACGATTTTGACACGGCGGCAGGGGTGCTCATGAGCCGCAGCGGGAAAATGCCGGTCGTGGGCGATACGGTCACCTTTAATGGGGCGGTCGCAAAGATCGAGCAGGTCTCCCACGACCATGCTTCACAGATTCGCTTTACCTTGGGCGAAGGGGAAGCAGCGTCGGAAACGGCCAAACACTAGACACGCCTCCACCGCGACGCGCCTTAGTCGTCACGATGTTCGGTGGCTGGTTCGTCGATTACCTTCAATCGCCGCAACCAACTGACACAGGCATCGGGCCACTGCTCCACCCCGCCTTTGCCTCTCGCAAGCCCCAACCCGTGCCTGCCAGTCGCGTAGAAGTGCAACTCGGAGGTCACGCCTGCGGAAAGTAGCGATTGGTAAAACACAATGCTGTTTTGTGGTGGAACCGCTTTATCGGTTGACGTATGCCACAAAAAAGTTGGCGGTGTGTCTGACGTGACACGCGTTTGGGTCGACATGCTTCTGATTTGTTCGGGCGTGGCCGCCTTGCCCAGCAGGTTGTTCTGAGAACCCTGATGGGTAAACGATTGGCCGAACGCGATGACCGGGTAGCAGAGAATCGCAAAATCCGGTCGTGACGACATTTGCTCGATCGGATCCTTCGCGTTCGCTTGGCCTGAGTCGAACATCGTCGCCGCGCACGACGCTAAATGGCCTCCCGCAGAAAAACCGATGACGCCAATCTTGTCTGAATCAATCTCGCATCCGCCCTTAGCGCTCTCAGCGTGGTGTCGAACGGTTCGAATCGCTCGCTGCACATCCAGCAACGGAGCCGGATGCCCGTACCCTTTGCCCCGATGCCGATAGTCGCACACGAAACCACTTACACCATGCCGATTCAGCCACCGCGCGACGTCTTCGCCCTCATGCCCCATGGCCAAGTTTCCGTACCCGCCGCCGGGGCAAATCACGACCGCAGCACCGGTATTGGACTGGCCGCTGGCCAGATAGGTGGCTAGTTTCGGGGTGTCCTTGTCGGACTCTCCCAACGCCCCCGGAGCAGCGCCTGCCCACAAACGCGCGACGTTTTGGGCTTGGCAAGTCGTCGAGCACGTAGAAGTCGCGAAAAAGAAAGCGGCGATTGAGAGAACGATTCGTGTCACAGTGTCGCTTTTCAAAAAAAATCTGATACAATGTTGGCCGAGGGCATCTTAAAACTAGTCAGGGCCTAATGAAAGCGCCAGACGTCGTTAGTTTTGATTCTGATCTAATGGCTGCCGTGATGGTGGGCGTTCCGATCGAGCTAGATGGTCCGCAGTCGAACGCAAGGCGAACGCGGTTGACGACGGCAACGCTCGAAACATTACCCAAACAGCCACCGTCACAACAACCTACTCGCTACCGTGCGGCTCGCGAGGTTTTTGCGCGGCTAGGCAACAGCGAGCTCATCATCCACGCCCTTTCGGCCCGTGCAAGCGCGACCGCTGAAGCGATTCGCGTGATGCGTTGGCCAGTGACCTACGTCACGATCGTTGCATTCTTCGCGACGATCGGATTGATCTTTTTTGCCTTGTCGCTCATGCCGCTGATCGACGAAACCCGCGCCGAGCTGGCCATTGGTACAAACATTAACCAACCGATTTACTCGGCGGACACCAATTGGGTGCAACCGGTGATGATTGCGGCTGCCATCGCGTTTGGGGTTTTGGTGCTGGCGACTTGCTTTGGAGGAATTCGGCGACTGGCGATGTGGTTTGGCGGGACGGTATTCGTTCGCTCCCGAGTCGCCGCAGCAGCCGCGCGAATTGCAAGTTTGCTGGAAAATGATGGTATGCCAACGGAAAACGCGCGGCAGTTGGCGTTTGATGTTTCCGGTGCCGACCAACCGACCCAGCAAGTCGTCACGCAAGCCATGGGCGGATTGAACGTGCCGTTTGGCGAAACAGAAACACTTTGCGGTTCAGACGCGCTGGCAGACTACTTTCTCGTTGCGGGTGATCGTTGCCTTGCTCGGATGCGATCCATGGCCCCCGCTTTGTTTGTCTTGCTGATCGGCGGCAGTATCGCCGCGGCTTATGCGGTTGCCGTATACCTGCCCGTGATTCAGCTGCTGCGTGACATTTGCTTCACGGGGGTTTAGTCGATGACGAACGAGGAACCAATCGATTCGGATACTGTGCTGCCTCCCGCTGAGCGATGGGATTTACTGCAACGGCAAAGAGACCGATTAGCCGATCAAATCCAATTGCTGTCTCAGCAGCAGACGATGGCATACCGAAAACGAATGCAACGGATTGCACGGTGGTATCGTCAACCGCAAACCTTCGAGTCATTGATCGCCAATCCCGACGCAGTTGCGATGGCCGCGGGATTACTGGAAAACGACGGCGAGAAGTTCTCAACCAGCGACCAAGCCATCGCAGGTTCGGTCCGGCGCGGGGTTCGGAATCTGAATCAGGATGTCTCACCGATCCTCCGCTTAATCCAGTTGCTAACCTACCCCGCAGTGATTTTCTACGCCAGTTTGGGACTGGTGATCGGGTTTAGCTATTACATCTCGCCCCAGTTTGAGGAAATGTTTGGCTCGTTTGGGATTCAGATCCCTGCGATCACGCAATTCGTCTTAGAGACATCACGATGGGTCAGAGCGAACGTTTGGCTCCTAGTTGCGTCAGCATCATTGACCGGCCTCCTGCTCATTGCTCTCGTGCTAGTCGACCCAAAGCGTCTTCCGCCATTCTTGCAGCAGTTCGTCGAGTACGTCACGGGCGTCGCGAGTGAACGTCAAGCGTTGGCTAGTTTTGCTGAACACTTGGCGAACCTACGAACGATTGGACTTGGCGCTGCCCCAGCTATCCGCGCAGCGTGCGGCCATGTGACGATTCGCCCTTTGAGTGCCCGTTACGAATCGCAACAAACAGGGGCTCCGAACGGACGAACTGCAAGACTTTTGCCCGATCAGAAGTATCGTTTGCTTGACCACGCGATCCAACACGCGGAACAGGCTCATAGCCCGCTGCTTTTGCAGCAGCTCGCCGCCTACTATCGACAGCGATCAACCACGATTGGCGTTTGGTGGTTTCAGTGGCTAGCGTTGGTGATCCAATGCTCGCTAGGGTTCCTGGTTTTCTTGATTGTCGCGGCATTTTTCATGCCTCTGATCAGTATCGTTGGTGGACTGGCCGGGAATTAGTGAATTGACACAGCACGAAGAAAACTCGGTCGATCCCAACGTGTCACGTGCAAGCGACGCTTCGAGTTCAATGCGCCCGCTGATGAAACGCTTGTTCAATGCCTGCACGCCCGATCAGGCCGGCCTGCTGCGAATGCTTGCGGTGGCTCATATTCAAAACGTTGATCCCGCACCGCTTGTCGATAGCCTTGGGCGAGAGCTGCCGATTGGACGCCGCGTGTTGATCAGACAACTGGCGACCAAACTGAGTGATGGCCAATCGCTAACCGAAGCAATCGCCAACGACCAGCGACTACTGCCCGAGCAAGCCATCGTCGCACTTAGGTTGGCTGCCGAAACCGACACGCTTGACGCGTTCTTTCATGGAATACTCGCTTGCCCTGCCGTGAATGAAGGAAGTGCCCAGTTCCAACTGGCAAATCGACCACCGGGCTACCTTGGTTTGTATTTTAAAACCATGTACATGTTGTGCGTGCTCGTGTTCATCATGGTCTACATTGTTCCTCAATTCCTACAAATGCTGGACGAGTTTGGGCTTGCACCGCCCCGTGCGTTGTTTCTGATGATGTGGACGACGCAGTTGATTTTCACTCTGTGGTTCATCCCCGTTTTGTTGTTCGCCGGGTGGATGATTTGGTCAGTTCGCTCAAAGTTGCGAAAGCTCGGCCGTCGCTTGAGTCCGACGAGATGGGCGGCTGATATCGAGAGCCGTCCAGTTCAGAGCCTGCGAACGTTGGCGATGGCGGCTGCGGTGTCGAATGACGGGTCGGATGAGGTACGTCTCGACCAACTCGCTTCGATGCACCCGAACAAAGCGACCGCACGAAGTCTGCAACAGGCGGTCAATCGAACTGAGGCTGCGCTCGGGCCATGGCCAGCACTCGCTCAAGAAAAAATGCTGACTCGGGTGCAAGCAAAAGCGTTGACCATGGCCAGTTCCCCCGGCGTCCGTGCTTGGCTGCTACATCAGATGGCCGATCGACGAGCCAACCAGTTTGCTTTCTGGCAGGCCGGACGACGACGGACAATCGTCGGCTTCGTTAACGCCATAATAACAGCTGTCGTGTTACTGTTCGGGATCGGGATTTTTTCCACCCTGCTTGCAATTATCTACAGCATCGTCGGGCAATAAGCCATCAGAATCTTTATGTTCGCGGCACTATGAAATTTAGCAACTTGAAAAACCAACCCCTCGGAACACGCCTTCGGCCGCGTGTACAGCGCACAACGTGCCCTAGGCGGGGCGTCGCGTTGCAGGAATCGATCGTGGCGTGCGTGATGCTCATGGCTGTGATCAGTGTCGTGATGACGGTCCGGTTTCGATTGTCCGGCGTTTGGCGAGACATTCAGCACCAGCAAATCGCGACGAGTGAACTGTCCGACCAGCTGGATCGATTAACCTCACTGCCGATCAACCAACTGCGGGCGGAGCTAGATTCGATGCAGCCTTCGAAAGCGTGTCAACAATCACTTAACCAACCAACCTTGTCCGGGGAACTAGCGCCCGACGAGCTTGGCCAGCGTTTGACATTGAAACTAGATTGGCAGAGACGTTTCAAAAGCCGACCGACCGAACTTTCTGCTTGGGTGCTCGCCGACGGACCAACAGAGGAGGCGTCCGAATGATCTCGATTGGTAAACGAACCACTCGCCGCCACCGCGGTTGCGCTGGATTCACGTTAATCGAGCTGATTGGAACGATCGCCGTCACCAGTGCGATGATGACATTGCTGACCGTCTGGATTCACCAGTCAATCAAACAATCGCGACATTTCCAAACCGTTCAGCGAGACCAGCAGGCCCTCGACCGATTATCAGCCGACGTGCGGCGATCGGTGTGGTTGGCTCAGAGTGTCAAGCTGACCAACCCCAAGGTTCTTGACCTGACGATGGCAAGCGGAAACGAGGTTCGATATCGACTCAAGGGAGGAACACTCCGTCGCATGGAACGTGACTCCACTCAGAGATCTATTAGCACTGAGCAATTCAAACTTCCACGCGAGTCTCGAGTTGCGTGGCAGCACGATCAAGAAGCCAAGACGTTATCGTTAGTCATCCGGCGGGCACCGGCGTCCATTTCGACCGCGTCAGCAACCGAACAGGATGCTCAAACTAAGAAGGATCTGTCCTTTGACGGGCGGCTGGCGTTGACGCTAACGGCCCGGATTGGTCGTTGGGCGGCCACGAGCAGGGAGACGCCACAATGACTGAGCAACGACGAAACAAACTGAATGGTACAAACCGACATCGCTGCGATCGAAATGCGAGCATCTTACCTGTTGCTCTCGTCTGTCTGGCGGTGGCATCGACGTTGATGCTTAGTGCCTTGCGAGTCGGGCTGCAAGCGCGGATGCAACTTCACACAGCACACCAAGTCCAGCAGACCCGCTGGCTTTTGGATGCGGGCGTCCGACGTGCTCTGGCGAGTCTTCGCAAGAACGCAGACTACGACGGTGAAACCATTCGGCTGGATGAATCGCTGATCCGCGAACGATCAGCAACGCTCACGATTCGGGTAGTCCGACTTGCCGACACAAGCGATGACAGCAACCTTACGGAAGTTGGGGCCCAAGCATCGACCGTTACCGTCACCGCCAAGCTATTTCACGCCGACGATCCGCAGCAGACGACCCAACGATCTGAGTCATTTACTTTTACTGCGTTGAAAGATTAACTCCGTTTCGAAAGACTAACGAGGAATTCGTCATGAACCGTTTTCGATTCAATCCCAACCACCGCCGTTGCGGTGGCTTTACGCTGGTCGAGCTACTGGTCGTGATCGCGATCATCGGCATCCTAATCGGAATGCTCCTGCCCGCCGTCCAGCAGGTCCGGGAGGCGGCCCGTCGTTCCCAGTGCTTGAACAACGTCGCGCAGATTGGCCTTGCGTTGCACAACTACGAATTCGCGATGGAACACCTACCACCGGGGACGATTAACAAGACGGGGCCGATCGTGAATGTCGAAAAGGGCAATCACACGAGTTGGATGGTGCAAATCCTGAGCTACATGGAGCAAGAAGGCATCGCGCGGAATTTCGATATTTCGCTGGGAACCTACGCAGCTGCCAACGCGCCAGCCCGAGCGATGGTGATCCCCAGCTACCGATGCCCGTCGGCTTGGGGCAACGACCAGAACGACGCGGGGACCGCAGGGCAAAGCAACTACGCGGGCGTTCACCACAGCGCCGAAGCGCCGATCGACGTGGACAACGATGGCGTGCTGTTCTTGAACAGTAAAATCCGGTTCAACGACATCAAAGATGGAGCCAGCAACACGGTCATGGTTGGCGAGCATTTGCCATTCACCGATGGCTTAGGCTGGGCGTCGGGCACTCGGGCGACGCTGCGAAACATGGGGCTCCCGAAGAAAGGTGCCTTCGCCATGGGACGGAGGAAGAGAGGTAGAGAGGTTTCACCTGAGGACGCGGATTTTGTTGGAACCTTTGAATCGGCCCATGCAGGCACCATCAGTTTTGCATTCGCCGATGGCAGCGTCCACTCATTAAGCACGTCACTTAGTAGCAAAGCTTTCACGCTGCTGGGCAATCGCGCCGATCTGGAAATGATGGGCGACTGGAACTTGATTCAGGACCCGCTTGAGGAAGGAGAGTTGCGGTTCGACATGAGCTTTTAGTGGTCGTGTCCAAGGGTCGCGCGTGGTTTACCACGGTTCAGCCAATACGATTCAGATCGCAACGCTTTACCCTTGAGTGACATCCTTCTGACGTTGAATCTGCTCATACTCCGCCACATCCACATGGCTCTGGCGAATCTTTTCAATGTCGTTGATTCGCCGAAAGAATGCGTCGACGACATTTGGATCAAAACGAGTCCCTCGTTCCGACAGCATGATCTCCAAGCATTTCCGCAATGGGAAACTAGGCTTGTACGGACGCTCGCTGCACAACGCGTCATACACGTCAGCCACACAACAAATTCTTCCCTCGATCGGGATTTCTTCGCCCGCCAGTTGATTGGGATACCCGGGCC
>CAZLFF010000007.1:21531-36308 GCA_964558755.1 uncultured Pirellulaceae bacterium | reverse complement strand
TTCATGATGCGTCCGCGCGATGCTCGTTGCCAACTCCAACATTGGGGAATCGACACCGTCCATGATGAATCCACCCGCGTCCGCATGCCGACGAACGCGTTCGACATCGGCTTCCGCCAATGGCTCCATGATCTGATTGCCAAGCAAGCAGTGCTCTTTCATCACATCAAACTCTTCGTTATTCAGTTTCCCCGGGTTTAGCAGAACGGAATCTGGGATACCAATTTTGCCCACGTCGTGGAGCTGTGCGGCCAACCTGATCTGGTGGCAGTAGTCGGCCTTAAAACCAAGCTCTTCGGCGATCACGGCTGAATACTTGCCAACACGTATGACGTGTTGCCCCGTCTCGTTGTCCCGGTACTCTGCCGCACGAGCCAAGCAGTGAATGATCTGCTCACGCGACTTTTCAATCTGGGCCGTCCGCTGCCGAACTTGCTCCTCAAGTTCGTTCGCGTAATTGGTTAGGTGATCGTAATGACTTTTGACAATCAAAGCGTTCTTAACACGCAACACTAGGTCGCTTGGGTCAACCGGTTTGCTCAAAAAGTCAGAAGCTCCCAGTTCATGAGCCTGCCGTTTAACCTGATTATCGCTCGTCGCGCTGAGAATAATGAACGGAATCGTTTGCAGGTGAACCGCCTTCTGCCGCACCCTCAATAAATCCAAGCCCGTAATATTGGGCATCATGATATCCAGCAGAACAACATCTGGCTGCACGCGCTCGATCTCATCCAGCGCCTTGCGCGGGTCGGTGATCGTGGTGAAGTTCTGATAACCATCGGTGACCAAGAAACGACGAACGACTCGGATGACCAACTCTTCATCATCAATGATCAAGATTTTGGCATCACGCAGCGAGCTATCTTGAGCCACTAAATCAACGGTCCCCTGTCGCTGCCGAGGCTCGCTCCATGTGTTTCGGATAGGCTTCGCAACATCAGCCGGAACTGCCACCGGCTGGTCGGGTTGACCGAGCGGCAGCACAACGGGAGCAGCGTCCGAAGAAATAATATCGTTTGACGTTGTCATTGGAAATCGAACAGGGCGACAATTAAAAACTCGTGAAGGTCAGCCCGAAACGCCGTCGAAGCAAGCCACCGTATCTACTTCTTCGTCCACTCTTACTGCGTGTGTGAGCGATTTTGCAAAATGCCGATCATGACGGTGAGGGCTGATCCTTGAGCAGGGCCCCAATGACCCCTGAGCACTAGGAATAACCGGCAAAGTCTAGCGACCACGGGTAAGCCCCAGTCCTTTGCGGAGAGAACGGCCGCGAGAGGCTCACGACGGACCTGTCGGTAGCCTTCGTGCTTCGATCGATTGTGGCTTTGATCGATTTGTGTTTACGTCCTAAGAGACGTCTAATCGCTGCCCGAAAACAGCGTGAGGTCGAAGGCCGCAGCGGATCGTTGGCACCTAGTGGCTAGTTGGACCGCGGCGGCAGCGGGAAAAATCCCGACGTTTTCTCAACGTATTCTCGATAGGCTTTTCGCTTGGCCATATTTCGCTCGTTGTTTGCTTTGCCGGTCAGGTAGACAAGTGCAAAATTCATGAACGCGGGACCGATCAACGTGGCCCAACCCCACGGGGCCTCGCACGCAACCAGTCCAATTCCCCACCACAACACCGCGTTGCCAAAGTAGTTTGGGTGCCGACTGTATCGCCAGAGCCCAGTCGTGAGCACCGGCTTGTCCTCATAGGGACCGTCGTAGTTTCGGTGCTTCTTTTTGAAGAGTTCCAGCTGCAAGTCACCGATCGCTTCGAACAGAAACCCGATCAACCAAAGCACCGTGCCCGCGATCGCCAATGGACCGATGGTTGTCGACTCTGGTGCGGCCATCCCAACAATCAGCGGCAGACTAACCAACAGCATGGCAAGTCCCTGAAATCCATACACTCCATACAGCGAAAACAATGGCCATGATTTACCGTTGGCGGCAACGCGTTCGCGCAATTCGGTGTACCGTGCGTCCTCGCCGTGCCCCCAGTTTCGCAACGTAATAAAAGTCGTGAATCGAACTGACCAAATCAAAGGCAAAGCGACCAACAGCACATTGAAGGATGTTTTTGGTTCGCAAACAATCGTAAGACCAACCGCTACCGCTCCGAATCCGGCTCCCCAGATCATGTCGATGATACTTGCATCGTTGATGATTAAATGGATGACCCAAATCGAGAAAACCAGCGTAAAGATAATGCTGGCGGCGATCGTCAGGTTGAGCAAAACAGACTCGTACATGGCTACTCGCGTAACGTGAGTGAAGCAATTGATGCGTTGGCGGTACGTTTACGTACCAAGTCAACCGGATTTGGTCAGGTTGCCACAACCGCCATGCGGCTCGACTTCCCGTCAGTCGACCGATACGATAACTGAGACTGCAACCGAACCGCCCCGCAGATGCGTTCGGATTGCGATCCGATTCCTCGAACGGGTACAGAATATGCCTCGGATTTTACCAATCTTACTTGCCTTACTGTTCATCGGAGGACCGACGCGGGGATTTTGCGCTGAGTGGACGGAAAACATCAACGCGGGAATTGAACAGGCGGCAGCAGAAGATAAAGACGTATTGCTACTTTACACGGGTTCCGACTGGTGCGAACCTTGCCAAAAACTGGAAGCAGAAGTCTTGTCTCAAGCGGAGTTCCTGAACGAGATTGAGCCGCACTACGTTTTGGTGATGATCGATTTTCCTAGGCAAAAACGGCAGTCAGACGACGTTAAAGCTCGAAACCAACAATGGTTGACGCGTTTCGGTATCGAGGGCTATCCGACAATTGTGCTGACCGACACAGCGATGAAGCCCTATGCGTTTCTCGGCTACGAGGACGGCGGCTTTCAGAACTACCTAGCGTTGATCGAAGAGAACAGGCAGCTTCGAGTGACTCGCGACGAGAAGCAAGCAGCAGCCGCGGCGGCGGAAGGCACCGAGCGTGCGAGACTGCTGGATGAATCAATCGAGGGCATGCGTGAAGAATTGGCTCGTGTTTATTACCCGGATGTGATTGAGCAGATCATCGCGTTGGATCCAGAGGACGAGCTTGGCCTGCGGACCAAGTGGAATGGCCAAGCGGAGTCAGAACTCAAAAAAATGATGCTGGCAGATATGCTCATGGTGTCGCGCATTGAGCGTCCTCAGAAAGCGGTGGAGTTTATCGACGAAGTTTTGGCCGCGGTTAAGTTTGACGACGAACAGAGGTTCGAGGCTCTACAAATCAAGCTCTCATTGCTACGTCAATTAAAAGACCCCGCCGCCGTCGACGCGTTACTGGAAGAAGTGCTGGCCATCGAGGGCCTCACGGATCAGTCGCGGCAACAGTTGGTCGTCAAGCGTTTGTACTTGCTGGCCGGGGCAGGCCAAAAGCAACAGGCGTACGATTCACTCACCAGTTTTTTGGCTCAATTTCCCACCAGCCCGTGGCTGCTTCTGGCGAAGGGAAACCTGCTCGTCACGGATAAAAAATTCGAGCCCGCGATCAAGGCGTTTGATGCTGCGATTGCGTCAGCCCAATCACAACCGGACTTGCTGATCGACATCGTCGGTGCAAAGGCAGATGCTCATTTCGCGATCAAGGATGAGGTTGCGGCACTGCAAGTGCTGGATAACTTCGCCGAAGACACACGCAACCCGGAGGAACTGCGGGCCGAGGCATTGTTGCACAAGGCAATGCTAATGCGCGAGACCGGTCGAACGCGACAGGCTCGGCTGGCCGAAAATCGAGCGGTTGAATTGACTGAGGCGGCCGAGCAGCGGGCAGAAACTCAGCAAATTGTCGATCAACTACGGTCTCGATTAGACGAACAA
Organism: uncultured Pirellulaceae bacterium; assembly: GCA_964558755.1. Taxonomy (GTDB): domain Bacteria; phylum Planctomycetota; class Planctomycetia; order Pirellulales; family Pirellulaceae; genus Mariniblastus. The sequence continues at coordinate 32,502 of CAZLFF010000007.1, read as the reverse complement.
TCGGGCTCGGACGGCAGTTAATTTCTGCTGCCGGAAGATTGCCTGGGCTTCCTTCGGCTGATGACGGCTGATGAAAAACGGATCCCCCGTGTCAAACAAACGACGATATCCCGCCTACAAGGGTGAAAAGCCGGTTCAACCAACGAAAGATCAAACCTCGCCAAGGCGTCCCATCAGCTAGAGGCTTAAATTAACCCAACATCGGATCGCGATCATGAACCAATCGATATTGATGCCATTTAGTATTTTGGCGTGGGCTGACGTGTGGATTCGTTTGGATCGAGTCATTCACCGGTCGATGAGCGGAATCCTCGCCTTTTGCGTGGCGACTGCAATGTGCGGTTGCGGAACAGCGGGAACCCCAGTCAGTTCAGTGACCGTGCCGTCACTGCAACAAACCGACGAATCGGCTTCTTCAGCGGACACGCCCGAGCTCACTAAAGGCAGCAGTCAAAGAAACTCGAACGCGCGGCAAGCAGCAGGCGCACAGAATCAGACAAAGGATGAGAAGGAAATGGAAACTGCAACATTTGGAGCCGGTTGTTTCTGGTGTGTTGAGGCCGTGTTTCAGAAACTTAAGGGCGTTGCGACGGTCAAGTCCGGTTACATGGGCGGTCGCGTGCCCAATCCGACGTACAAGGACGTGTGCTCGGGGCTAACTGGGCATGCCGAAGTGATTCAGATCGAATTCGATCCGGCGGTCATTAGCTTTGCGGAGCTGCTAGAAGTGTTTTGGTCCACCCATGACCCCACTACGCTCAACCGCCAAGGTGCCGACGTAGGTACACAGTACCGATCCGCAATTTTCTACCACAGCGAGGAACAACGGGCATCGGCGGAGAAATACAAAAAGCAACTAAACGAAAACGAAGCTTTCCCAGACCCGATCGTGACGGAAATTGTCGAAGCAAAAAAAATGTACGTCGCAGAGGACTACCACCAGAACTACTTCAACAACAATCCGAACCAACCCTACTGCCGCGCGATCATTCCGGCGAAGCTGGAAAAACTGAAGAAGGTTTTCGCTGACAAGCTAAAAGAGTAATCGCTTTGATTTGAGCAAACGCGATTGGCATTTACGCCAATTCTTCGGCCGGCCACCGCTTGACCAAACTTCCGTTTTGCTTGGCCGTTTGGTCAGCTGGCTGATAGGACCGACGGTGTTGCATCGTTTTCGACAGGTCCACGTGGTTGTTGAGCATCAACCGGCTCTCGCCCATCTCCCACGGTAGCACGTACGCGTCGGCCCTTCGGTCCACCTCGCGAAAGTAGGCTCGACAGTTTTCGGCGTCCAGCTCTTTGCGTACCAAACGAGTGACCTTGCCTTGGATCGCGTCCCAGTCCTCGACGGGCGGCCAGTTGTCTTGGCTCGCGGCGAACTGCTCTTGCATTGATGCCAACTCGGCGGGCAACTTGAGCGAGGGCGGCAATGAGCTCAGCATCGCTGCCATCACTGCGCCGAACGGAGCAACTGCGGTGGGCACGGTCCGGTCGATGTCTTGGAACGGCAAGCGGATCTCGACCACTCTTGGCTTCGTCGGGCAGCTACAACCGTCATGATGATAGTATTCGGCTTGGCTCAGTTTTGCCTTGCTCGACTTGCCGCGAACCCGCCGGTAGGTCGCGTGGTCCGTCGCCAAGTTTCTACAGACAACCAAGCCCTCTTGCTCGACCAATTCAAAGAATGAATCGCGGTAGGCCTCAGCCAACAAGACCTCGTGAAGGTAATCGGATGCTGACCCGTCGTTGGCCAATCCGTGCAGCACCAAACCAAAGGCGTGCGGACGCGAGGCGAGGAAATTCGTGTCTGACAACCGGACGATTTCCGGCAGATTAGTTAATTGGGCTACATTCACTAACGCGACGCTGCTGGATACTGGGAGCGAATCCGATTTTGGGATTTCTTCTAAAACGGACTCGAATATAATGGCGGCTCAAACCGTTCGCAATACGCAGCCCCTGCCCGACCGTCCGTCTATGGATCTTTAGTTTTGGGCGAGCAGTTAAGACGACACGTCGCGGGTGGGCTGACAAAATATTCTGGAGTGATTTCAATGCTAGACGTGAACACGAGAGTAATTTCCAGCTTAGTTACGGCGCTATGTTTGCTCCTACCGGCAAACGAATCGTTTGCCCAGGTCGACTTGGGAGTCATTGGCGATAGTCTCTTCGACGAGCATTTTAACCAAACGGAATTTGGTGCGAGCCTGTCTTACTCAAAGAACGCCTTGGAGCTTTTAAACGATGCCGGCGTTTTCAATCTAGGGACGATTGACAACTGGGGTGGCACGCGTGGTAACGGGTACGAGTTCAACTGGGCGCTAGCGGGTGCGACAACCGAAACACTTATCTCACAAGGGCAACACACCAATCTTGCCAGTCAAATTGACGCTCGCGGGATCACGCATGCCGTGATGGTGATTGGCTCGAACGACCTTTTCCCTGGAACTCCCTCTTTTGGTTCAACGTACGAATTGGTCTATGAAAGCATTGCATCGCAAGCTCAGATTGATGCATTCATCGATTCTGCCGTTGATCGGATGATTCTTGCATCAGAAACCCTCGCTGATACGGGCGTTAACTTATTGTTCGCAACCGCGCCGGATTATGGAATCGCACCGATCACGAAATCGCGATATCCAGACCCCGTCAAAAGACAACTGGTGACCGACGTCCTGGCCGAAGCGAACGAAAGGGCCTCTCAAATACTACGTACGGAGTTAGGCGTTCCGGTGATCGATATCTTCGCGGCGACCAAGGACATCTTTGGCGAGAACGGACAAGAGAACTCCATCGTGACTATCGGAGGCGTCGCGATCGACTTGAACGGCACCGGAGGCGTTGAATATAGCGATGTGCTGGACGGGTCTTATAACCCAAACAACCTGACCTCCGACGTGGCTGACGCCTTCGCACACGACGGTATCCACCCCTCGAACGTGCTCGGCGGAATCTATGCGAACATGCTGCTTACTGGCTTCAATGAGGAATACGGGGACACGTTCCCTTTATTTACTGAGCAAGAAATCTTGAACAACGCAGGCCCCAACTTAGGCTCTCAATATCTCTCTGACACGTTTCTTGCCGAGCTTGCGGCGGATTACAGCGACTATGTTTTGTTAGCCTCCAACAGCGGTTTAATTGGTGATTTCAACGGGGACGACATCGTCGACGTGGCTGATATCGATGCCTATTTTGGGAACATTGATAGCGCAGCAACCGGAGCACTCGCGGCATTGGACCTCGACGGAGACGAGCTGATCACCTTAGACGACCATCGGTTCCTTATCGAAAATCTGGTCGAGACATCGGTCGGCGTGGGCACATTCGTTGGTGATTTTACGCTCGACGGCCAAGTCAATGTTCTACAAGACGCGTCAACGTTGATTTCCAATTTGAACGGCGGAGCCGGGCCTTACTTTTGGAGCGACGGTGATTCCAACGCCGACGGCGTGCTGGACGTGCTCAACGACGGAGCGAACGTGATCAACAACCTCGGGATGTCAACGGGATCTGCCTCGGCGAACACGTCGGCGATTCCAGAACCGAGCACTGGCCTGCTGACAGGCCTCATCCTATCAACCGCAGCATTAAGCCGCCGTCGCGCCCGGTCTGCCTAGACGTCTGGCTTCACTCGAACTGCCCTTCCTTGCTCTTGCGAAAGTAGCCAAATGGAATTGGACGCATTGGTTATCGCACCGCATCCCGACGATGCCGAGCTAGGCATGGGAGGTGCGATTTTGCAGATGCTGGCCGCAGGCAAAAAAGTGGGCGTGCTCGACCTGACCACCGGCGAGCCAACGCCTTACGGTTCGCCAGAAATTCGGGCCGCTGAAACAGACGCTGCGACGAAGATACTGGGGCTGACGTGGCGAGAGAATCTTGGCTTGCCAAATCGGAGCCTGCAGCCGACGCTCGACGCGAGGAAACAGCTCGCAAGCGTGTTTCGGCAAACACGGCCTCGTTGGCTGTTCGCGCCGTACTGGGTTGATGCTCATCCCGACCACGTCGCCGCGACTCAGTTGGTCGAAGCAGCCAGATTTTGGTCCAAGCTTTCGAAAACTGACATGCCCGGCGAGCGGTTTCATCCAGAACGCATCTTCAATTACTACTGCGTCCACCTAAAGATGCATGCGACACCCGCGTTCGTACTGGACATTTCAGACGTCTGGGAGCAAAAGCTGGCTGCCATCAAGTGCTACGACAGCCAGTTCGTGCAGGGACGCGAGCACATGGAGCCCTCGTTCTTGGACCAGCTGACCGTCGAAGCTGCTTATTGGGGAAAGTCCATCGGCGTCAAATTCGGCGAACCGTTCACTTCCAGAGAACCAATCGGATTAAGTGGGCTCGGGCAGCTAATTTGAGGCAGGTTTGCGGCAAGATTTTCGCCCGACACTTCCGATAGGAAATAGGGATATAGTGACCGACCAACAACATCCGCCCGAGGACTACACGATGGACCAGAACGATTCGCAAAAAATTTCGTCAGATGCCAGCCCAAGCACAGCTTGCAACCACGAGTTGACTTCGGGTGCAGCAGCCTTGAACGGTTCGGACTCACGCCGGGAGTTCTTACGACGAAGCGGATCCACGGTGCTTGCGGGCAGCGCGATTGCGGGTTCAGTGGCCCAGCCTAGCTTGGCTCTGGCTCGATCCGCAAATGCGGCGGGCTCGGATCGAATCCGGATGGGTCTCATTGGCTGTGGCGGCCGCGGAACCGGCGCGGTGTGCCAAGCGATGAATACGGACAAGTTCCGCGTTGAACTGCACGCAACCGGTGACGCGTTTGCCGATCGCATGGCGGGTAGCATCGAGACTTGCACGGACGAACATTCCGACAAGGTCGACGTTCCGAACGATCGTCAGTTCGTTGGCTTCGATGCGTTTCGAAAGGTACTCGATTGTGATCTAGACATGGTCGTACTGGCCACGCCCCCAGGCTTTCGCCCCCATCACTTCGACGCCGCCGTTGACGCCGGCGTAAACGTGTTCATGGAAAAGCCGGTCGCGGTCGACGCGCCTGGCATCCGAAAAGTTCTTGCTGCCGGCAAGCGAGCGGAAGAGAAGGGCTTGAGCGTTGCGGTTGGCTTGCAGCGTCGTCACGAACGAGCGTATCGTGAAACGATCGACAAACTGAGAGACGGAATCATTGGCCGAATGAACTTCAGCCGAGTTTATTGGAACAGTGGCGGCGTATGGCAAAAGGAGCGCCAGGACGACCAATCCGAGCTGGAATACCAGATGCGCAACTGGTATTACTTCAACTGGCTATGCGGTGATCACATTGTCGAACAGCACATTCACAATATGGATGTGATCAACTGGTTGTTGGACGACTATCCCGTGATGGCGCAAGGACAAGGCGGTCGCTTGGTGCGCAATGGAATCGACCATGGCCAGATCTTTGATCACCACATGGTCGAATACACTTTCGCGAATGGCCACAAAATGTTCAGCCAGTGCCGCCACATCAAAGACTGCTGGCGCCAGCAAAGCGAGTTCGTTCATGGCTCCAAAGGTTACGCGAACATTAGCGCAGGACAGATTTTTGATTTGCATGGCAAGGAAATTTTCAAGTCAAACGAAGGCAAGGACGCGCGAGGCGGGCACCAGCAGGAGCATTACGATTTGTTCGACGCACTGGCGGAAGGAAAAGTCGTTAACGAAACAGAATATGGGGCCAAGAGCACCATGACCGCGATCTTGGGACGACTGGCGACCTACAGCGGTAAAGAGTTGCGCATGGAGGACGCGATGAATTCCAACGTTTCACTATGCGATCTCGATACGCTAACCTCAATGGACAGCGCGGCGCCGCTCTTACCCGACGAGAACGGACGCTACGAAATCCCGACGCCGGGCCGTGGAGCCGACGCCGTGATTGACTGGAAACCGAAGCGGAAAAGCTAACCGGTTGGGATCGATGGATCTCGCAGCAATCATTTCCGCCCACGATTTGATCCCATGGCTGCTTTGAGCATTGTTTTTTACGCCCGAGCAACTCTCGTCGTTCTGTTTTCCATTGCAGGCATTTTGGGGTACGATATTGCCACCGAACGGACCACTGCAATCTGAACCGCTAAGCCGACATGCCTCCGATCATTGGAACAGTCTTTCAAACTGGCCGAATTGACTTTGGCCGCGCGGGCAATGAGTGGGTGTTCGACATGATCGACGGTGGCTTGAAGGAAAGCCAACGCGATCGCATCCGATTCGATCCGGCTCAAGCGCCCGTTCGTTTGCAGTCCGCTCCAATCAACGATGCCGTGCCGGAATGGATGGCCGAGATGGAACGCCGACTGCAGACGGCCAACTCGATCTATCTCCAGTACCGCAAAGGCATCCTGCGCTTTCGCCTGGCCCAGCATGACGTTAGCGAGAACCTTCGTTACGTGACGCTCGCAACCCAAGACGAAGTTAACTTGTATAGCCGTGAGCACTGGTCGAACGTCCGCTACTTTTATGCGTTGCGGCGTGATTCGTTTCAATTCGAAGTGAACACGATGATCACCCACAAAGCGAACGCGGAAGAAGCGGCCAACACGATCGACATCAAAGGAAGAGTTGATTACGCGACCGACGTTGACCGTCCAGTGGTGGTTTTCGATTCAACCGGTTCGTCGGCTCCCGTCGAGGTCGTCGAATGGAGATCGAAAGTGCGTGAGGGCGAAAGCGGTCGATTTGATCCGCCGAATGCGAAAGTCAATTTTTCCATCCAAAATGTGACTCGCCCCATTACCCTGCTGCACGAGGATCGAAAGGAGTTCCACAACCACTCGTACATGTTCACCGGTGAGCGGATGTGGTCAAAGTTCGATCGAACTGTTAAGCGACGAATGAAAGCGATGGAGAATACTGAGCCGGCCTAGATCCGGGGTCAGCCCGGACGTTTTCTAGCGTTGACCGATTTCTCCGCCAGCACGCGAACCGCATGAGCCGCACCTGCCGTTGCGTTAGCCATTCCAATCTGATCGGCCAATCGAACGAATGCTTGGTCCCTTCTTTCGTTTGCTTGCCTTGCCTTCCAAAAAACGTCTAAGGCTTCTTCTACCAACCAAGCCCCGCTGCCCGAAATAACAAAGCTAAGCGGGATTCCTGCGTCGCCCTCACTGAACTGAGCCACCACGGAGTCGATCGCAGCGGCAATTCGATTTGTGTTTGCGTTGCTTGCCGCCACCGCCAGTTGCGTGATTGACTCATCCGCCAGTTCACTCGCGTCCGCGCACACCATCCGAGCGAGCCGCTGCGCCGCGTTCGATCTTGTTTCCGCTCGGCCGTCAGCAGTGTTGCGGCCGTTGGGACGCTCAGGAACCTTGCCCAGCCACAGGTATGCGTCGTTGATTGTGGAAAAGTGTTCGTTGGCCAGTTCGACCGAACAGCCATCGATCTCAACCTTAGAAAGAACACCCGCCAATGATGATCGGCTTGCGCCAGTGTAAGTCAATTGCCGATTTTTTAAGCGGTCAAGATCCGTTTGGTTCGCAATCGCAGGCTGCCCATCGACAATTGGAATCACATCCGTGGTTGTCGATCCGATATCGACTAAAAATCCACTTCTTGTGGGCAACCCGGTCGCGGCGAACGAGGCCAGTGCGTGCCAGTTGCTGGCCGCGACTGACAACGGATCGGCGATCGCTGTGGCTGGTTCGCACCAACTTCCATCAGTGCGATAAAACCGAACGAGGCGCCGACCCGCAGATTGGCAAACCGCATCAACGATAAACGCGACCCCCTCCGCCTTGCTGGCGAAACAATCTGCCAACTCGCCCGTCATCGTCACAGCAACCGACCAGTCCATCGGCGCGGCTGCCAGCCAGCCGGTCAAAACGTTGACCAGTTCCTCTTTGGCTGACCACATCGGAAACGGGTGCTCCGTCGCGGGTCGGTCCGGCCAAGCGATTTTGAGATTCGCGCCACCGACATCGAGGCCAATCCAACTCATGCTGACACTGATCCCGTAATCTGCTCCAACGCACCGTCCAGCCGAGGATACTGAAATTGAAACCCGGCTCCAACGGCCGCTTCAGGCACAACACGTTGCGAGAAAAACAGACTGTTTGCGAACTCGCCCAACGCAAGCCGCAACGCGAACTTCGGCGCGGGCAGGAAGGCGGGCCTGTTGACGGCAGCAGCGAGAGTTTTCGTAAACTGTTTGTTGGTCACCGGGTTCGGGGCAACGGCGTTAAGGGCCCCGGACACCTGATCCGTCGTGGCCGACCATTTCATCATTGAAACTAAGTCATCGACATGGATCCAAGGCATCCACTGATCCCCCGAGCCTAGTTTCCCTCCCAGCCCAAGCTTAAACAGCGGCAGCATCTTCCCGAGTGCTCCGCCGCCCTGAGCCAGTACGATTCCGATCCGCAGTTTCACCACACGCACCCCATGCTGGGTTAATCGATCGGCTTCCGCTTCCCACTCTTGGCAAACATCAGTCAAGAAACCGTTTCCCGCCGGATGAGTCTCGGTCACGACGGCGTCACCCGGGTCGCCATAAAAACCGACGGCGGACGCCGAAACAAATACGGACGGCAACGGACCGCGGTCGATCAGAGAATCGACCAAGTTCCGCGTGCCCTGAACTCGACTGGCGCGAATCCGCCTCTTTTTGGCCGTCGTCCAACGCCCCTCCGCAATCGGTTCACCCATCAAATTGAACACCACGTCGTAGCTGGGCAGTGAGTCCATGTTTAGCTTGCCCGCCGACGGATCCCACTCGACGATTTGCCCATAGCTGGCAACGATCTTCTGGGCCGCCCGCGACGCGTTCCGAGTCACCACGTCAGCACGGTCGAGCAGCCCAAGCAGTTTCTCGCCAACCATTCCCGTTCCGCCGGTCACCAATGCCTTCATCGCGTGCGTCTCACTTTCTTCCTACCTGCATCATCGCGGGTTTGCTCTAGGGGGTGGCCCCAGTCGCAGATCCTTGCGATAGTTAATCGAATAATGGGTGGCGGTTTGTCGCCGCCGAACAACTGATTCACTTTTGGGTGACCGTTCTCCGAGCGGCGTTAGTTCAATGTACCGAATTTACTTTCTTGTCGTCACTGTCTTACTGAGTTTCTGCGGTTGCGGGGGCCCGGGAGCCGGCGATTTGTATGATGTCGAAAAACGACTGACGCAAAGCGAGCAGTTTCAGTCCCGTGCCACCGAGACATTGGATCAAGTAGAACTTGTTGGCCGCGAAACCGAAGCCAAGCTACAGCAGTTTGAGCAGAAAGTTGCTCAACTAAGCGATCGAGTTCCGGTCGTTGAGGAACCCGCGAAGAACTCGGCCCAATCAGCGATCGACGACCGCAACGCAGAATTACAGGATCGCGTAAAATCACTAGAAGAACAGGTCGCGGCACTGGAAAGTAAAACGCGGATCCGAGAACAAGCCATGGCGCTTTCTCAGGGTGCTGCCGCGACAGCATTTGGAAGCCCGACCCAACCAGTCGATGCGAAACCCGAATCAGCTGCGCCTGACGACAAGAAGCAGATGCGAGGTGGGAAGAATTTCGAAACGACGATTTTCAGCTGGAACGTCGAATCCGAGGGCAGCGATCCACAGCGAATTGCTCAGCAGCTAACCGAGATGAATCGGTACGACATTTACGGTCTGTGCGAGGTTTTGCCCGAGTCAATCGAACTGTACGCAGACGCCTTGGGCCCCGACTACGCCACGATCGCGACTCGATCAGGATTTAATGACCGATTGCAAATTATTTACAACACAAAAGTTTATCGACTGCTTCGACGAATGGAGTTGCGAGAAATCAACTTCGAGAACCGTTACCGGTCTCCGCTTGTCGCTCACTTAGAGCATCGCCAAACCGGGCAGCAATTGCTGGTGATGAACAACCATCTGGCTCGCGGCCGCGCTGAGGTACGAGAGCGACAGGCCGAACAACTGGTCGAATGGGCTCGCGAGCAAACGATTCCGATCGTCGCTGTGGGAGACTACAACTATGACTACGTGTTCCGCACCCGAAAAGGCAACGATGGCTTTGTCGCCATGATGCGTGATGGAATCTGGAAATGGGTCGAACCAGTCGATCTGATTGATACGAATTGGTTCGACAATCCTAGCCGGCCAGATGGCAAAGACGACTACCCCGGTAGCATGCTCGATTTTGCCTTCGTTGCTGGTGCCGCGACGGAATGGAAATCCGAGTGCCGCGTCATTGTTCGAGAGGGTGATTTTCCCGACAACGAATCAACCAGCGACCATCGCCCGTTCGAGCTAAAACTGATCAGCCGTTGAGAACGCGGTCGGCCTGACAAGCGTTTTATACTGAGCCAAGCTGGTGAAGTACTTAAAGTGCGCCTCCAGCAGCTGCAATCTTGCGTCTGCGACCGAAGATTCGTAGATATTCAAAGCCAGCAGTTCGATGTCGCCCGCTTCAAACGCCAGCCGGCCCAAACGCAGTGACTCTTGAGTCAACCGAACGTTTTCTTGAGACTGCATAATCTGCTGCGCCGCGTTGTTGACGGCGGAGGCCGCATCCTGAATGCCGGCACGGATTTTATCTGACACCAATTGCCGCTTGGCGTCGATCTGAGCGATCTTGCCATTGGCCGCCTGGATCTTACCCGCACCTTCGCGACGCTGAATCGGAACCTCGGCGTAAACACCCAGCTGCAACTCAAACGGTGTTTTGTCACCTGTGCTACTGGTTTCACCGCCGACGTCTTGCCCCGCGAAACCTTTCACATCCAGCTTGGGCAACATCAAGTTCTCGGCGTAACGCCGTTGCAGACAGGCCTCACGGCGAGCGGCGTTCAACTCGACCAGCTCAGGACGCGAGTTAAGCGCCATCGCAATGTCACTCTCGATTTGAGGAAACGGCAACTCGCTCGCGTTTGGAAAATCCGCTGGCAAAAGCGACTCATTGGCGATCATTGGCTGGCAATTGGCATCCCGCAAGAAAAGCGACAACTTAATTGCCGCTTTCTCTAGCCCACGTTGGGCTTTGATAAGGCCGTTGG
>CAZLFF010000007.1:0-21521 GCA_964558755.1 uncultured Pirellulaceae bacterium | reverse complement strand
TATCAATTTGCTTCACGCGCGTCTGAGCAAGCGACAACAGCTGCTGCTGAATTTGGACCGCAATGCCCGAAGCGACCCAGTCCCAGTATGCGTATGACGCAAACCGTTCAAATTCGAGCAAACGCGTTTCAATATTCGACTGCAGCTGTTCCCGCTGCAAGCGCGACGCACCGACGGCTAGTCGGCGAGCGTCGATCTGACGATCTTTCAGCAACGGTAGGCTGAATCCCGCTTTGAACTCGCCACCTTCGTTGGTTTCCCGTTCGCCATACCAGGGTTCAAAGTTTCCGTCGCCAATGCGGTAGCTGCCGTAAACTTCTCCGCCGCCGTAAAGCGGTCGCTGCAACGCAACTCCATTGCGGTACGTCTGGTAGAAACCCATCGGCTGAGAAATCGAATGCGCGGTTAGGATTTCGTCGAACTGGCCCCAGCTTGCGAGTACTTTTCCATGAGCTGTTTCAAGTTCCCCGACGGCAATTTCAATTTCTGGATAGCACTCGCTGACGCTGCACAGAACGTGGTCCAGCGTCAAAGATGACGCAAAATCGCTCGGCGGCACACGCATCGGCAGATCACCGGTTTCTTCCTGCTCCTCCGATGAATCCGACTCTCGGTCAGCAGCAGGATCGTCGTCTAGACTGTCACTAGAGTCCGTCTCGGTGTCAGTCTCAGCGTCTTGGTCCGCGTCAGTCTCAGGGTCAGCATCATTCTCTGGGCCCGTTTCAGTCTCTGCGTCTACGTCGGTATCTAAATCAACGTCGCTTTCGATCAGCTGGACGACCTGTTCGCTCGATTTCACGTCCTGAGCTTGATAACTGACCAGAGCCCCCTCAGACGCGGCGTTTGAGCGCGTAGGATCAACGATTGACGGCTCGTCAGTTTTCACCAGTCCAAGCCGCCGCGCCGTCATCGCTTGTTCTGAAACATCGTCGACCTCTGTGACGCGGGCCTGCGATTGAAGTGGCTTGGCCGTGGTCAACGTCGGGTTACTTTCCACGCCAAGACCGGTGGTCATACGCGATGCCCCACTACGACAACCCACACTGAGACCGATCACAACAAGGACCAGCAGCCGAAGAATTACTTGGGTAGTTTCGGTGGTTTGTCGCTTTTTGTTTTTGATGACTCCTCGTCCGGCATGATCACGGGGAAGCCGTTCAGTTGACGCCACAGTTCGTATCCAAGCGACACCTTCCGCAGCACGACCCAGCCATTGGCTCGAACGCCCTGACGCAGGTACCGGTCCGATGGCCACGGGTCGAACTCTTCGTCTTCCTGAGACTCGACCGTGTTCCCCGCTTCGTCGACTTGGCCGTCCGCCGCCGACATGGGCGTTACGAGAATCCGGAAATGGCCTTTCCCATCGTCTGCAGCATCCACGGTCGCGACCTGTCCGCTGAAGGTTCCAATCGCCACCGATGGCCAGCCGGGCATCTGTACCGCCGGCCAACCCTCGAACTGCAACCGAACTTCCTGGCCAATTTGGACAAACGAAATGTCGTTCCCATTGATCAACAATTCGACCGCTTTCTGATTGGCGTCGGGGATCAACGTTAGGATCGGCTGTCCTTCTTTGATCGTTTGCCCGAGTTCGTAGATCGGCATCCGAAAGATCGACCCGTCGCGCGGGGCTCGAATGGTAAGACGATCCAGCTCGGACTGCTTGATCTCCAGTTCGCCAATCTCCTTGCGGATCGTTGCGACACTTCCCACAGCGTCTTGCTGCAACGCCCGAGCGTAGTCGATCTTCGTTTGCGCTAACCTTCGCTTCTCTTCCAGCTGATCGCGTTTCGCCAAAAGCTCCTTGCGCAGTGCTTCCACATCCTGCTGGACACTCGCAAGTTCGGCTTTTGTGACATCCCATTCTTTTCTCAGCTTCTCAACTTCCTTGGCTGGCTTGAGTCCTTGCCGAGCGAGGCCATTCTGTCGCTCAAAGTTCAACCGGGCCTGCAACGCTTTCGCCTCGTAGCCGGTGACCAAACGCTGCTTTCCATCCAATTTGGCAGATGCCGATTCAACCAGCTGCTGCGCGGCGCTCACCGCAAAATCCCGAGCCTCGGTGAAACCAATCACGTTCTGGGCATAAGCCTCCGCCTTCACCCGGGCCGTTTCTTCTTTCGTTTTTAGTTCCTTCAACTGCCCGGCGAGTTGGTCGACCATGTTCGCTGCAAATGGCTGCAGCTCGAGGATAAAATCTCCCTGTTTGACCTCGGAACCTTCTACCAAGCCATCTGCGATTCTCGCGACAATTCCTTTGGTAGGCGAATCGATTGTCTGACGACGCTCTTGCGGAGCGTACGCGACGACCGAACCTTCCCCCCGCGACGTCTGCTGCCACGGCAAAAGGGCCATCGCAATCACCGTCAGCAACAAACCAATCAACAACGCTTTCGCCAAACGCTTGGCCAACCGAGATGATTGGACTAAGTGCAGGGTGGGCGAATGCCGACGTGTCGGTCGATACGCTACAGGCCGTTTCTTAGTTGCTTTAGACATTATCGTTATTACTGTTGAGCTTTATCACTGTCGAACGTTGACCACCGTCATCTCGCCTAATCGTTACGTTTTGACAATTCCCAGCTGGGGGTACTGATATCTAGGTTGCGGCCGGCCCAGTCTGCGATCACCCGGCGTCCGGTGGAAATCACAATGGTCGTTTGCCCCTCAAATGATTTGAGCCGCTTGAGCACATCAAGGGTCGCACTGTCCGACAGGCGATCGATCAAACCATCAACGAAAAGCACGTTTGGGCGAGCGATTAAAGTCCTTGCCAGCACCAGCCGGATCGCCTCGCCTTGAGAAAGAGGATACCCACTGATACTGAGTTTTGTTTTCAAACCATCATCAAGCCCCGTGACGAACGAGCCCAGCCCGAGCTGTTCAATGACGTGGTTTACACGATCGCTCCCAAGTCCTTCCCGCCCCATCCGAATGTTTTCGTCGACGGTTCCCTCGAAAATCTCAATCTCGCGAATGAGCGAAACCGACTCCTGGAGCGATTCCGCACTGACGGTATCGATCCGGTAGTCGTCGATCAGCACGTAGCCTTCGGCTGCTTTGGTTTGGCCAACCAGCACTTCGATCAAACGTGACCGACGGAGTTCAGACGAACCGTGAACCGCCAGACTTGTGCCCGGCTCGATCTCGATGTTGCACGGACCTTTCGCGTCCGCATCCAGCTTCAGCCCCGCCAACGTAAGCCCACATGCCTGCTTACTGCGTGGCAACACCAGCTGATCCATGGCTTCAACGGGTAGGTCGAACAGTTTTCCCAGTTTGTCGACCGAAGCCATTAGGTCATAGAAGCTCTCTAGGTCTTTTCCGATCTTCGCAAACGAGCCTAAGATCACAGTGACAATCAGCTCAGCCGCGACCAACTGCCCCAACGTCAGCTGCTTAATGATGACCAGATAGCCACCCAATGCCAGCAAGGTTGTCGCCGCGATGACTTGCATCACCATCGAGAACGATATCTGCCGCAGCAAAATCTCAAAGTGCGTTTGCCGGTGATTGATGTATGACGCCGTCAGCTCATCTGCGCGGTTAATCGCAAAGCCCATTCCGCCGTTGAATTTGAAGGTCGACGGATGCCGCACGATCTCTTGTAGCCATGCCGCTGTCTCGTACTTTAGCTGCGATTCGTCCTTTGCGGTTTTAATTGCTCCGCGTCCAATCGAGTATAGAACGACCGTCATCAAAGCCAACAAACCGATATCGTAGCCCAGCAAGAATGGGTGGTAAAATGCCAGCACCGATAGACCGATCAGGGTTTGCAACACCAGCATTAGCGTGTCCAAAAACAGCTTGGCGGTAATCTTTTGCACATTGACGATGTCAAAGAACCGGTTGACCAGTTCAGGGCCGTGGTACTTTCGCCATGTTGGCAGTGGAACTCGTGTCAGTCGATAGCTGAGATCCTCAACGGTGCGAACAAACAACTTGCGCTGAATAAATTCCGCGATGACCGTCATCAAGATTTGCAAGAACGCGCGAAATCCCAAAAAGATCAGCACGATCAGCGACAAAATAACAAGCGGTTGAAGGTATCGCCCGAACGCAATCGTGTTCACCACCGCCTCGACAGCCAAAGGCGTGGTCAGGCTGAGCAGGCCAACCACCAGTGAGAATACGAAAATCGTTTTCACATCACCGGCTTCAGGCCTTAGCAACGCAATCAAACGCCGCAGCGGTCGCATGGGCTGACCCGTCCCGCCAGAGCTATCGTATTGAAAGCTGGAGGCTCCGGCAGCAGCCAGCGTTTGTTGGGCCAGCAGCCAGTGAAATTTGTCCTGCCCCGGTTTAAGAAAGTTCTTCTTGACCCAAGCCGCCCCAACCTTTTGCTCGACTCCATTATTCACGACTAGCAGTCGACCTCGCCCGACTGCACGGACGACCAGTGCCAAACCCCGCTGATCTCCGTCCGCAATGTCCTCAACAACATGAGGGCCGATCAAAATCGGACCCGCGTCAGCGACCGTGTCCAACAGCTCACGCAGCGAACCACTCATCGGCCGAAATCGCAAGCCGAATTGCTTTCCTACAGCATCCAGATGCTGCTCGACCGCCACCGGCTGGCCATCGCGCTGCACGTCGGCCAAACCCGGGTAAACGCGGTTCGCCGAGAACGCGATGCCCAGTTCCTCGCAAATGCGGCGGATCAGTTCGCTAGTTTGTTGAGACTCGATCATGAAGCTGTGACCGTCGGGAGTTCAGGGAAGCAATACTCGGGGGCAATTCGGTACAACTAAACATACGTTTCGGATTGAACCGCGTAATCGTCCTCAGTTGCAATATGGTTTTCATTGAAATTCGCGGAGAACGACTTCCTAGCGAAGCGATTAAGCGGGTCGCAATCACTCGACAACCCGAGAATCCGCACGGCGGGAACGCACTTTTCGCCGAAACCCCAAACGTTCCCAGCCAATCGCAGGCACCAACTCGAATGACTTACCAATTAAGCGTACACAGCCGACCCGCCGCGTCGCAACCGTTAGAAACCAAACGGTCGAACCCGCCGCGCCGAACGGTGAAGATGGCCACCCTGCACGAATTTTATGCCAAGCAACACACCGTTAAGGAACCAACTCTCGAACGAATCCGATCCGGATGCTTCGGCAAGCGGAGTACGAGCAATCGGTTCAACGCGATCAAACCCTTACGATCAAACCCACTTGACGAACCTTACCGCGAAAGAGCACCGGCAAGGGGCATCGGACTGGGGCAATCTAAGGTCGAGAGAATCTGCCTTGTTTCGTGTCGTCCCGCCCGCGGCCCATGTTTGCCCCGAATGGCCCGTCACGCAGAAGCTGCATCAGAAACGCCAATCAAGCGCTCGCCTTGCCGTAAGTTGTGACGACGATTCCAGCTAGCCAAAACGTTTTAGTCGGCTTCTGACTGGGCTAGATTTTTGACACGAAGATTTTTGAACAAAACGGTTCCGGCTTTCCCTTTGTGACTTTGCAGGGCAAAGAAACCGGCCGAGTAAGTACCGTCATCGACCCAATGCGAAGCCGGGACTCCGTTGAGCCATGTTTTGACGACGTTTCCCTCGGCGGAAATCGTAATACGGTTCCACTCTTTCACTTTCTGAGCCGCTCGGGCCGCTTGGTGTTCCTTCAACCACAACGGGTAAAAGTACCCGCCGCAGCTCTGACCATAAATACCACCCGACCAGTGGCGTTCCTCTTTCCCCAAACCTTCCATCTCAAACTGCGGCCCGAAAACAATCTCGCCATCTTTGCCGGGCTTCGATTTCGATCGGAACTGGACGCCCGAGTTCCCGTCGACCTCCCACTTCATATCACAAGTAAATACGAAATCTTGATAGTCCGACTTCTTGGTACAGAGGTAGGTACTTGCGGAACCGAGGACACAAATCGCTTCGATACACTTATCCTTCACCGCGAACGTGCAACCTCCTCCTTTCGATTCCCAGCCTTTCAAATCTACACCGTTAAATAAGTCGTTGAATCCCTCCGACAACTCAGGCTCCGCATCGGAGTTGAGCAGCATCTCATCGAGCTTTGGAGCATTTTGCTGTTTCGAGTAATACTTGAACCATCGCTTTTGCTGCGGAGCAAGCTCTTGGCTAGTAGCAGAATGACAAAACAAGAAAGCCCAAACAAAAGCGACAAGCATCAATTTCACCCGGCGCGAAAACTGCGTGTGCTGGACAATGGCTTTCATGGCTGCCTTTTCAAAGAACGGTGAATAGATGAGTTACAGATGATCAATCGTGACTTGTTCGAAAGAAGATTAAACAAGAGCAGTCTTCTTGGCTAGACGACCAGCTCATTTTCATGCCCACGCGAAAAGGACGCCCGCCTCTTGCGCTTCATCCGCGAATAGCGATTCGGCGTCAAATGAGTTGCCACGACTTTCGTCCCATTGTGCCCTTTATGATCTAACCCAGCGGGAGTGGCAAGATTCTGAGGTAGAATTCGGAGATTGAAATCCGACAGCCAAAGCGACACTCTCCTCCGATGCCAAACGAACGAGAACGAACCAATCTTATTGAGCCAATGGCAAGCAACTAGGACCAATTGGCTCGAAGTGCTTGTAAGTCATGACAAACTCCTGATGCCCTAGAGACTCAGACGCGGTCTCCTGTCCCTCCGCCGTCGCGATGACACAATCATAAACTTCCGCGCCAACTTGATCTAAAGTTGTCGCCCCCTGCAAAACTGCGCCGGCGTTGACGTCCATGTCATCTCGGAGGCGCGAGTAAGTCTGAGGGTTACCGCAGATTTTGATCACGGGCGAAATCGCTGAACCGACCACCGACCCACGTCCCGTCGCAAACAGAATCGCATGGGCACCGCAAGCAATTAACTCGCCAATCTCCGCATTGTCGTTGATGTTCGGGAACCCAAACCGCACCTCACCGTCGGGAACCACATCCAGCAAATACAAACCACCCTCGGCCGGCACGTCGCCGGGTTTCACCAAACCATTGATGGGCGACGTGCCGCTTTTCGCGTAAGCGCCCATCGATTTCTCTTCCTGTGTCGTTAACTCACCGATCGCGTTACCCGAGGCAAAACTGCCGTGCCCCAATGTCTGGTAGTAACGCCGCGCCTTGTCGACTGATTTGATCAACTCATTGGCCAATTCAGGCGTCGCCGCTCGACGGGCCAAGTGCGACTCGCAGCCAATCAGCTCGCCGGTTTCCTCAAACAAACAAGTAGCACCCTCCTCAATAAGCCGGTCAAAAGCGATACCAATCGCCGGATTGGCCGTAATCCCACTGGTCGCATCCGACCCGCCGCAAATGGTCCCAATCACCAAATCAGCCGGCGTCATGTCAACTCGCCGCGTGCCAGCGAGCCGTTTTCGCATCGTTTTAACAATGTCTCGCCCTTGCTCGACCGTCGACCGAGTTCCCCCCGACTCTTGGATTACCAACGTTTCCATCGGACGGCCGGACACCTCAACTTCCTTCCGCAATTTAGAGCGGTTGAAGCTCTCGCATCCCAGCGACACCGCAAGTACCCCACCAACATTTGGGTGGGTACACAATTGCTTCATCATCTTTTGAGCGTACGCGTTTGGGTAACAGCCCGGAAATCCAATTAGGTGAACGCCCTGTTCACGAAACGGAGTCGTAATCTCTCGAGCCACATGGTGAGCGCATTCGACTAAATAGACAACGACAACGACGTTGCGGATTCCCTTTCTGCCGTCCTGACGAAGATAACCTTGCATAAAAGCTTTCTGAGCTTGTGGATTCCCGGCAAGGGGCGAACTGTCTCACTCAGCGGTCATGGCCCGCGGTTGGAATGTAGTCGCTTTGCAGATTGTGAGTGTGCACGTACTCACCGGCGAGAATCGCCTCGCTGGCCGAACCTATCGGCTCGCCAAACTTGATGATCTTTTCACCCACTGCGATATCTCTTAGCGCTAGTTTCGCACCTAAGTTCACATTCTGCAGGACAACGAGCATGGCCCCGCCAATGTTCTCTTTGTGGCCCGCTTGCAAAGCCTGAACTGCGACGGCCACGTTGTCGGCCGAATTGATTTGCAGCAGGCAAATCTGATCCTCAGCAGCAGGAGTACCCGTGCCCATTTCCCCAGCCCTGTGGTCGACTCTCGCTGACTGCGAGTCATTCGATCCTTAAACGATAACATTCTTATTTTTCATATTTGAAAACGATTTTCATATCTGTAGGATAGTTTCTTGCCGACCTGACGACAAGACAACAACCTCACTTCAGCGCGAAGAATCGTGGCCAAGAACCTGACAACCAAGCCCAGCTACCAAGCACCCGCGCTGGAGAAAGGGTTAGACATTCTGGAACTGCTGGCCAAGCATGAAGCGGGTCTGACCCAGCAGGAAATCGCCAAAAGCTTAGGCAAATCTCTCAACCAACTATTCCGAATGCTGAACTGTCTTTTGCAAAGGGGGTACGTTGATCGGCGAGCCAATGAGGACCGGTATCGGCTATCGCCCAAACTATTCGTGCTGGCGCATCAACATCCGCCCACGCATCGTTTGCACGAGACAGCGATGCCCGTGTTGCGACAGCTAGCGCAACAGATCGATCAGTCATGCCACCTGGGGATCAACGACAATGGATTTTAGCTCATCATGGCCCAAGCAGATGCGCCCGGCTTCCTCAGCTACACCGTTCGCATTGGCATGCGCGTTCCACTTGAACAAACGGGATCTGGAATGGTTCTCATGGCGTTTCAAGACGACGACGTCAGAGCCAACTGGCTGAAATCTAAGGCATGCACCGTTCCCGATCAAGGACGCCCTGCCCTGCTTCGAAGGTTGAACAAAGTACGTCGTCGCGGTTTCGAGAAACGAGCAAGCCAATTCATTGGCGGCGTTACCGACCTTTCGGCTCCCGTCGTCGATTACCAAGGCCGTGCGATCGCAGCGCTTACCGTGCCGTTTCTAGCACGATCGCCGATTCCGTGATCGACGATGTTGTTGCCGCCGCGGCCGACCTGTCCAGCCAACTCGGTGCAACTCGCACCAGCATGGCAAACCCATGAGCCCTTAACACCAAAGCTCCTCAAGACGCACAACTGACAAATCAATCACTCAAACCTCATTCCAACGAAACTCCATGAACAAGCGATTGGCCAACCAGATTGCCGTGGTTACCGGCGGAGGGTCCGGAATCGGTGAAGCGATCAGCTTGCGATTCGGTGCCGAAGGGGCTCGTGTCGCGGTGCTGGATCTAGACCCGCATTCGGCAGCGAAAGTTGCTGGCCAAATCACCGACAACGGCGGCGACGCACGACCTTATGAATTTGATGTTGCCGATCAATCCTCAGTTCAAAAAACCATCGCCAAGGTCGTCGAAGATTTTGGTGGACTTACGACGCTCGTCAACAACGCGGGAGTTGCTCACGTTGGCGATGTGGAACAAACCACGCCTGAAGACCTTGACCGAGTCTACAGCGTCAACGTCAAAGGCGTTTACCATTGCCTGCAGGCGGGAGTCGCGGCCATGAAGCGAGGCAAAGGTGGCACCATCATCAACATGGCGTCAATCGCATCAACCATCGGTATTCCCGATCGATTTGCGTACTCAATGAGCAAAGGTGCCGTGCTGATGATGACTCGGTCCGTTGCCTGTGATTACCTAAACGACAACATCCGATGCAATTGCATTTCACCCGCCCGAGTTCATACACCGTTTGTGGATCGCTTCGTGGCGAAGAACTATCCGGGACGCGAAGTGGAAATGATGAAAAATCTCTCTGCAACTCAGCCGATCGGCCGTATGGGCCAGCCCGATGAGATTGCATCGATGGCCGTCTACCTGGCCTCTGACGAATCCGCTTTCGTGACGGGAGCCAACTTCGAGATCGATGGCGGCTTTCACAACCTCAAACCCTAAGCACCCTTACCCCTGAACACCCTTTGGGAAGATCAAGCGATGAAGTTAATTCGATTTGGAGAAACCGGCAGCGAGAAACCGGGCGTTCAACTGGAAAGTGGAATCTGGTTGGACTGCTCTGGCTTTGGCGAAGACTATGACGAAACGTTCTTTGAGTCCGATGGGCTGGATCGCTTACAGTCGTGGATTTCTGAAAATGAAGAACGCTGCGCGAAGGTATCGAGCGACACACGCTTAGGTCCTCCGCTTTGCCGTCCATCTAAAATCATCTGCATCGGCCTTAACTTTACAGACCATGCGTCAGAGTCGGGCATGGCGACGCCAGAAGAGCCCGTTGTATTCTTCAAAGCGACCAGTGCGATTGTCGGCCCCCATGACGATCTGGTTCTGCCCCGTGGCAGCGAGAAAACCGACTGGGAAGTTGAACTGGCGGTCGTGATCGGCAAGAAAACCAGCCACATCCAAGAAGCCGATGCCATGGAACACGTTGCTGGCTATTGCCTGCATAACGATTATTCTGAGCGCGCGTTCCAGTTGGAAACAGGCGGCCAATGGGTGAAAGGAAAAAGCTGTGACACATTCGCGCCACTCGGGCCCGTTCTTGCCACCAAAGACGAAATCCCTGATGTCAATGCGTTGGGCATGTGGTTGACTGTTAACGGCGACAAAAAACAAGACGGCTCAACGTCCAACTTTATCTTCGACATCCCCTTCGTGGTCAGCTACCTAAGCCGTCACATGACCTTGTTGCCGGGCGACGTTATTTCAACCGGGACTCCAGCCGGCGTCGGACTTGGGTTTGCCCCACCTCAGTACTTGAAGGCCGGTGACGTGGTTGAGCTGGGAATCGACGGGCTGGGAAGCTCACGCCAAGAAGTAAAACCTTGGCGAATCGTTTAGCCGTAGATCAGCACACGCAACCCATGATAGAAACAGCAACTGCGGGTTCGATTGAACGCATCAGACCAGGCGGCACAGCATCGCCCAGCCGATACGTAATCTGCTGATCGCACAGATAGCAAGCGAAAGAGCCAGTCTACGAAACCCTGCGGCGGCGAATGAAGATCGCTCCTCCGGCCAGCGACAGCAGTGCGATCGTCGAGGGCTCAGGGACAGCCGAGGGGACAAGACTCTGACCGGTTGCCGCATCAGTTACCGTGGCGCCCGAAATCGGCTCGAAGGAATCGTCTAAAACAGTGACGTTTTTTAGTGTCGCCGTGTTTGAGAAATCAGCATCAAACAACGCTTCAAAATTTCCGAGATCATCTTGATTCGTAATGTTAAGCCGCGTTTCAACGGCGAACTCAAAGCCCACCTGGAACAGGGGCGTTTCGCCGGGAGCCAATTGGGTAAAATCATACGGCATTAAAAACGAGTCAACACGAAGGTTGGCTGACTTAATCTCTTGGAAATAACCGTTTACTCCGGGCGTCGACGAATGCAGAAAAACATCTGGAGGCAGATTCTCACCAATCACTCCGAGCTTCGCAAAACTCAACGCTTCTTCGACAGCGACGGCTCCCAGCGGCGGCCCGTCGCCAGCATCTAGCGAAAGACTCGACAGCCCCGTGATTCCCAATCAAACTGGATGTACCCAACCTCGTTGGTGGGACTCAACCCATTGATCTCGGCCAGCGTCTCAAATGTTCCCGCGGCGCGTGTATCAATCGTAACCCGAGTCCACTCAGTTGTCGGCGGCGGTCCGCCTGCCCCAAAGCCAGGGTCATCATCGCCCATCACATCACCACCAAAACCACCACCACCTGGTTCTGGAGAGAAGCCCGGCACGAACCTAGAAACCGCCGCGCGAAACCCGCTGCTCACCCCGATCAGCCCTAGCCGATCGGGCTCGATGCTTCCGGTGAACTGGTAGGTCCCAAGCTGAGCATCGAAGTACTCGTCCATTTGGGTCGCGGCGATGCCACTGAGAGTCCCGCTCCCACCTTCTTCCAGCAGGGTGTAGGAAACCTGGATCGCGGACGCGTCAGGAACCGCCATCAAAAGAAAAACAATGGCAACGGAGGCAGTGTGCAGGGCAAATTTCAAAACAAGGCTCCTTGAGCGAGGCGGGATCGAGTGCGGAACGCACTTCAATCGGATCATGATAGCCAAACTTTTCCCCAGCATGGGGCAATCGGCACCAAGAACACCCTCGATTAGTGAAAGAAATCGCAAGAAATCAATGAGAACAGCCACACTTTGAAGTCTTGAATCGCGATCACCATACAGCGGCCCGGCGCCGTTTCGTTTCGCGAGGCAACTTCTGGGTTGAAGACTTGGCCCCGCGTGCCACCAATCGAGCGCGACAAACGGATCGAAAGATACTGGAAAGCCTCGCTTTGCCATCTTCTTGGGGGGTACGCGCGATCCAGGCGGGAGATCATCAAGCGCTACTCCCCCTGCTCCATCGAGAAATTCGGCTTCTCTGGCTTGGTCTTCCCAGAAAGCCAGTCATCGTAAGCCCGGTCATCGAATTCGCGGGGTTCGGTAAGTGCAATCAAACGTTTTCCATCAACGCCCTTCGCCTCAAAAATCATGGCGTGATCCGCGAACCCCTTCAATCCCCACCGTACCACAAAGGGCTCACCGTCCCTGTCGCTGATGAACATTGCATCGACTTCATCTTGGCCTACGCCCATTCGCTTGAGCCGAACGATAGCCGCTCTATCTTCTCGTAGAAAATTCTTCAGTTCTTGTTCGTCTTTGGGCCCCTTCATCCCGTGCGCGTTCATGTACAACTTATAAGCATTCTTTAATCGGTCGATATTTGTCTTGTTGTACGATGAGACGTCTGTGTTTATCTGTTTTTCACAACCGGCAAACATCGCAGTCAAACAAGCAATAGCAACAAGAACCCTTGGTGAACCCATTTTCAAATTTCCGTCACGAACAACAATCTTAAATGCAAACAGTTTTTGCAAACATATCTCCAGCTCCCTGCCAACCTCACAGCTTAGCACTCAGCAAATGGACAAGTTTCAACAGAAAAAGCTGCCGGCAACCCGACAGCCCAATCAATTGTTGGCCATGAGTCTCGCTGCTGCCGACCTTAGTGAATATCAACGTGCGGCCCGCAAGACTGAGTTCAACAGCCAGCCCGGTCGTTAGAACAAATCCTCTTCTAAAACGGTCCCGTCATCTTTCCATCCGAGGTAAACGAGGTTCTCGGTCTCGATATTCATATTAACCGCGTGGGAGGAACCGTCGCCGAACACAGCGACCGCGACTCCTGAATGAGCCGACCCAAATAGTTGCTCGTTGAGTGGGTCTAGCTTACGGGTCCCACCATTGTCGTCATTGTCCGCCAACATCGTGAATGCGAACCGACCATTCGTATGATATCCACCGACGAATTGACCACCCAACTCGCCAATATGCTGCCAAGGCGTTCCCGTGTGGATGCCAGAGTAAGCTGCTGCGTTAGCCGACTTCTCCATGTACAGCAGCGTGTTTGATGATCCATCCCCGATCGCTCCGAAAGAAATAGGCGACCACTTGGTGAACTTAGCCGTTTCGAAGACCCCTCTCGGACCTGCCCCGGTTCGAGAAATAATTCCGACGAAACGGTCTTCTGCAAACTCATCTGTTCCGTACGAATTCTTCGGAGGATCTGGAAGCTCCCCAACAAACCTTTCGTAGACTCCATTCCACAGCAAACCTCCACTCGCGTAATCACCACACTGCCATAGCTCTCCGCTGGTCAATCCCCATTGTCGGGGCCCGCGGGAAGGGCAAATATACACAGGAACCGAAATCTCGCTGACGAAGGTGTCGTCACCAAGTGGGGTTCGAGTAATTCCGAACTCTTCTCGCAGCGGGATTAAGTTTCCTCCCTCAACGAATGGCAAAATCTGATACATCCAACCAGCAGCTTCGTAGTTCAGTTTGTCGTAGCCTGCGGGTCCGAATTGGGCCAGCACATGCCATTGAAACGGAGCGTTTTGATGAACGCCCATCGTGGGGAAGTGACCTCGAGCCGACTCGAAGTTCAACGAACCAACCCCGAGCTGCCGAACGTTGTTCAAACACTGAGAACGCCGGGCAGCTTCGCGGACCTGCTGGACTGCTGGGAGCAGCATCCCGATCAGGATGCCGATGATCGCGATCACGACGAGAAGCTCGACCAAGGTAAAACCTGATCGCCGCCGCTGAAATAAATTGACTGTCATGATTCCTGCCTTTGAAAAACAATAGATGAGGAATAAGTACGATTCGCACGGTTGTTAACAAAAAACAATCGTCTGCTTTTGCTCTATGATACGTTATTCGCCCTTCTATTCAATATAAGATGGGTGAAATCCCCAATAAACGCCTCAGAAACTAGAAATTATTGTACGAGCCGTCTCAATTTAAACAGATCGACCGCAGTCGCCCCTCTTTTTCTCATCGCTTAAATCTTGAAGCGATATGAAGCGATCACGATTCATCAGTGCATGAGCTTTTAGGTCTGACGGGTTTCCGCGCAGCTCACAACTTGGCTCATTTGTTGTCGCTAACGTATCAGAGGTCACCAGACTGGACCTCGCGATGTGACGCGAATCCGCCAACCATGGATGAACAATCGTGTGGATTTATCACAAAAAGACCTACTGCTTGACCCGATTAAATGGAACAGCATGGCCGATGACCTTGGCCCAGGAATAGTCAGGCCACATCGAAACGCGTTCGCGAGCGGTGATTCAATCACGAACATCTTCAAACCATCAGTGGCCTAGCCTAAACATGAAACTAACCACGAAAAAAACCTCGCTCGGGACCGAGCGTGGCTTTGATTTTCAACTTTCACTTAACCGCGTTTCAACTGTTCGTCTCAACGCGGCCAAGCCGTTTAAGCAGCTACGTTTAGGTAGCTATCAATTCAACCGACTAGCGTCGGCGACGAGCCATCGCGGTTAGGCCAGCCAATGCCAACATCGATAAACTGCCGGGCTCTGGAACCGCGGAGGCTGCGGGAGCACCTCCGGTCGGCTCGTTGGTTTCGCCCAGATTGTTGATCAATGCTGCTGCATCGTTAAGAACATCGACGGAATCGTCTGCATTAAAGTTACCCAACGAAAAGCTTGGTCCGCCGGTGGCGTTCAAATTGTTAATCAAGGTTGCAGCATCGTTCAGAACGTCAACGGTACCGTCACGATTGGTGTCTCCAGCAAACGTGCCCGTTTGACCGTTGGTTGTTTCGACCAATTGCGTCAGGTGCTGGTTGAAGTCGTCGATGTCGATGTCCGAGTCACCGTCCAAGTCGAGATCAGCCAAAGCACCAGTTGGAGCACTGCCGAGGTTATTGATGTACTGATCAAGGTCGTCGTAGTCGACGTCGCCATCCATATCGAAGTCACCTGTCTTGCCCATGGAAACAGGCTCGTTCAGGCTGAACTGCAAGTCGTAAGAACGTGCGACGATGCTACCGACTCCGCCATCGCCCAATCCGTCGGCATCAGTGTCGCCCGAGTTATCAATCGTCAGCGTGGCGGCTGGCCCAGCAAAATCAACACCGTCGGTGAAGAACGCGAATCCACCCAAGTTTGACTGGACAAAAGTAACCGTTTGACCGTTGATCTCAGCAGTTCGGTCAAGGTCCGTGGAGCTACCAGCGCCTAGGTTCGCTCCCGTGAATCCGTCAAAGTAGATCGTTGAACCAGAGTCCGAAGTGGTACCGGAAACGTTCAGGACGGAGACTTGGATGTCGTTCAAGTTTCCGAATCCAGTGTCCATTCCTTGGCCAAACGACGCCAAGTCTCCACCTTCTTCGCCAGTTTTCTCCCAACGAATCGTGAACGTGACTGAGTCATTTGCCGATTCGTCTGCATCCAGATCCAAGTTGTTGTATGTCAACTGGACGTCGATAGGATCCGCAGGCGTGCGAGCACTACCAGGAAAAGCACCTCCGTTTAATGTGGCATCCGTGACGTTGAGCTGGTGGTTTCCAAGCTCGGAGCCGAAGCCGAACACACCGGTCCCGCGGATATCGAGAAAGTCGATGATGACCTGACCTTGCAAATTACCAACCATTGCGATCAACGCGATCCCAAAAGTAACAATAATCTTCTTCATGTTTATCTTCCCTCTAGCTACCAAAACAAAATGTGAACAAAAGTAAATTGAAAAGGAATTTTTCGCCGAATCACGATCGCCAAAGAAATAAATAGCTGCCGTTCCGACACCCGCGATACGAACGACACTCGCGTTAACAATACGGCTAACCTGAAAGCAACCAGCGAAACACTCTCACTCGTAAGTCCCGCCGCCAAATCGACGCTACAACCAGCAGCACGAGAGCATTCCGCAAATTGTTAACAGTTAACCAATGACTCCCATAGTACCCTAATGAGGGATCATTACAACGCTAGGAACCCAATTTGGGGAAGTTTCTTTCCATTTGCAGAGGTTCCCGAGGCGAATCGCAAGATGGAACTAGGCCCGCAGTTTCGGGAAATGCCCAATCGCAGGGGAAAGAAGTCGAGAAATTGGGCAACTTTGGTGGACGCCGCATCGGGAAAGACAGGCAGGCAAGTCCGGGCCAACACGAGTTTTCTACTCTAAGAATACCGGGCTGGTACAGATCTTTTCGATCAGATCACGGACCCCGTTCTTTCCCTTCATATTCGCTTCGACAATCTGGTCAAGCGCCAGTTTGCCCGCAATCGAGGTCGGTTGGCCGGTCGCGTGAGTCAGCAGTTTTGCCGCGAGCGCATGAGTCAATTGTTGCTCACGTTCGAGCAACGCTTTTTGAACGCCCGAAACGCCCTCGAACGAATCCCCGTTAGGCATCGTTCCGTTGGAATCCACTGGCTTTTGCTTTTTGCTGCCACGGTAGTGCGTGCGCCATTGGCCGATCGGGTCGAAGTTCTCCAGACCAAAGCCCCACGGGTCAATTCGACGATGACATTGGTTACAGGTCTCTACCTGACGATGCTTGGCCAGTTGCTCACGGACGGTTGTGGCACCACGCACGTCAGGTTCGATCGCTGGCACATCCGGTGGTGGAGGTGAAGGTGGCGAGTCGAGCAGGTTCTCTAAAACCCACACACCTCGAACAACCGGCGAGGTTGATGTTCCGTTGGACGTGATGGTCAAAATGCTCGCCTGACCCAGCAAACCTCCACGCGGACCACGCTTCGAGACTTTGACCTTACGAATCTCGCCGCCTTTGACGCCCTTGATTCCATAGTGCTCGGCCAGCCGATCATTCAGCATCGCGTACCCCGGTGCGATCAATTCTTTGACAGGTCGATTCTCTGTCACGATGTAATTGAAAAACGCTTCGCTTTCCTCGCGCATGGAGGCTTCGAGAACGGACTCATAGTTCGGGAACAGCTTTGGATCTGGCAGCATGGCACCGACCTTGCGCAGCCCCAGCCACTGACCAGTAAAGTCACGAATGAAGTTTTTGCACCTTGGGTCAGCCACCATCCGCTTAACTTGTTCCGCCATCCCGGCTGGGTCTTTCAGCTGCCCTCGGTCGGCCGCTTTGAGCAGCGTATCATCGGGCACGGAGTTCCACAGAAAGAAACTAAGCCGTGACGCCACTGCGAACGCGTCGTCCTCGTTCTTAGGCGAACGAGCGTAGAGGTAGCGAGGAGAGCAGAGGACTGCCTCGACCAATTGACGGCCGGCTTTGAGCGGTGATTTCATTTCCTTCAAAGCAAAGTTGTAGATCTCCGAATACAACTTCACCGTGTCATCGCTGACCCTACCCCGAAACGCGCGGGCTAAGAAGAAACTCAATCGTCGATCCGAAAGCGGCTCCTCAAATCCCTTTGGAAACAACCTCGCGGTCGCGACCGGCGGCCATTGCTCAACCAGTGGCCCTTCGACCTCGATCCGATCGATATGAAGCTGCTCACCAAGCATGATTTTTCCATCGATCACCATCTCTCTGCCAGAAAACCGCTTACTCAACAGTTTCTTTTCACCGTTTTTAATCTCCGCCCAAGGCGCAAACTGCCGACGTTCACAATCGGTTGCGACGATGTAAAAACTCTCCCCCTCTTTCAAATCAATGATCACCTCGCTGGTACCCATCTCGGGTGCCACGTCAAACCGACCTAAAACTCGACCGGTGATCGACTTACCATTTTCAGCTTCTTCTTTTGATTCGGCTGAAATTAGACTTGCTTGGCGACGACGGTCTCGTGGCAGTCTTTGCTGCCTGATCCACCGCTGAGCCCGCGCGAAGACGTCATCTGTTGGGTTCTTGTTCTTACGGGGAGCTAATACGTATTCAACTTCAAACTCTTCCAAGTCGTCGAGGCTGTTCCGCTCAAACGCAGTAACCGTCACGCGATAGCGACCAGAATAGGAGGCCTCAAACCGGCGCGGCCACGCGGTAAATTCACGAAACTGGCTGCCGAACAGAACGACCTTGTTTCCTGAGCGAACTGTTTCTTTTCCGCTCATAATCCGTTTGCCAGTGTACGACGATTTCCGGCGCGGATCCTTTCGATCGGTGACGACGTTCTCGGCAACCGCTCGTGCGTTTTTCTGTAGGACTTCGATAAACTCTTTCGAGTGAACCATGGTAGAACTGAGGTTATCAAAACCCGCAACCGCCGGGTCGGAGGGAAGCCCTTCGCTCAGCGTCAAATCCGTCCCCATCAAATCGTGAACCGCGTGGTCCATCGCGGAATGACTTAGTCGCCGCAAACGAGGCCCTTCACTGGCCGACTTGATTGCCGCCGAGTGCAAGGCGGTATCGATCGCGTTGACGAAATTCCGTAGCCCGCCCGAGCTAGGACGCGGCTGCTCGGGTGGAGGCATTTCTCCCAGCTGTACTAGATCAAGCGCGTCACGCCACGCGACCGCGGTCGCCGGATCGCTGAAGTCACGCGACAGCTGATCGATCTGGAAGTCTCCTTCGTCCGCGCCGTCCCCGTGACAATCAAAGCAATGCCGCTTGATGAAGGACTCGGCCGACTTGGGAAGTTCGACCTCAGCCGCATTGGCGACGTACGCGCTCAGTACAATCGCCAGCACAGCAAATGACTTAGATAAAAGAGAGCAGAACGTCATCGTCGAAGAATCAAAGCATCCAAGAACTCGAATCAGGCTTAACCCAACCACTGGCTGAAGTCTCCATTGCTGTCCGCGAACGAATCAACGTTGATATCCATTTTACGAAGCATTGAAACAAATAGGTTGGTCAATCGAGTCCCGTCTTTGCCCCGAATGTGCCCCTTGTGTTTGTGGCCTCCTCCAGCAAGCAAAATCGGCAGATCGCGGTTGGAGTGTGAACTACCATTGCCAAGCCCGCTGCCAAAGAGTACCTGCGTACAGTCGAGAAGGTTCCCCTGATCGGTGGGCGTCTCCTTCAACCGAGTCAGAAAGCGTGCGAGCGAAGCTGTGTGCAAACGCTCAATCGCGACCAGCTGCTTGATGACCGCTGGATCCTTGCCGTGATGGGATTGGCCGTGGTAATTGCCGATCCGTTTACCATCCACATCAATCGCAATCCCTCCTCCGGGAAGCATCAGCGAAGCAATTCGCGTGCTATCTGTCTGCAAGGCCAACGCCAGCAGGTCGTACAACAGGTCAAGGTTCTGATGGTAGGTGGTCGGACGTTCCTTGACCTTTGGAACTCGCGGCTTGGGCGTCGCCAACCACTCTAGCTGGCGCGCGATTCCTTTCTCCACATCGCGGACTGAACTCATGTACTGGTCCAGCACCTGACGGTCATTACGCGAAAGATCTCGGGTTAAGGACTTCGCGTCCTCATTCACTAGGTCCAGCACACTTCGACCGTTTGTCATTGCCTTGGCCGCGCGACGTGGATTGCGATCGTTAACGAACAGCTGCTTGAAAACCTCCAGCGGATCATGCTGACTTCGCAACGCAACACCCTTGTTACTCCAAGAGAGCAGATCGGTCGCGTTGGGCTTCGTCGCACTCAACTGGATCGATGAGTA
Source organism: uncultured Pirellulaceae bacterium (assembly GCA_964558755.1). Classification (GTDB taxonomy): domain Bacteria; phylum Planctomycetota; class Planctomycetia; order Pirellulales; family Pirellulaceae; genus Mariniblastus. The sequence continues at coordinate 1,765 of CAZLFF010000007.1, read as the reverse complement.
CCGGTTTGCATCGCCAATTTTTTCTGCCGCAAACTGGTCGACGGTGACTTCGTTGCGAATCACGATTGATTGCCCAACCTGTTCAGGCTGGTAAACCCCTGACAAAAACGCCGGCATTCCCTTGTGGCCACCGGTTACGTTTGGATGATCCACGTTGGAAAAAATTGTGAAGTCCTCACGGAGCTTCTCAAGCGGCTGAATCAGTTGCGGCGCTTTGAATTTTGGTCCGACGTTTTTCGGGATCCATTCGTTGCCATACATTCCCAACGCCACGCCGACGCAGACCATCCGCGGTGCAGAGGAGGGAGTCGGCAGCTCCCGCTCGGCAACGGGTGCCGACCAAGCCCGACCGCTGCCCAGTGAAGGCATAAATGGCAACGCAATGCACGCACCGGCAGCACGCAGGTAACTGCGTCGGCTAAGTTCAGGCTTCGGAATCGATTTACCCGTTTGGCAACGCTTGTTCATTGGATTCTCAAACAATTTAGACTCGGAGCCCTACTCTTCGTGATACGCAATACGCACCCTTAACTCTAGGCCATTGCAAAACCGAAACGGACCAAGACCCGACAACACGAATCGCGAACAGACTGAAAACAGCCGCGAAAACCCAGAAAACAATCGGTTTTCACCCCCCGGGGAACACGCCCTGCGTTTGCCCGCTATTTGCGGCTTAGCCACTATTAACCACTAACAACGCTCGACTTCCTCAGTTCCGCAGTTTTTTGCTCCAACGTGGACCGACAAACGAACGTGAACAGAACAGCGGCTGAATGGACGAGGCCTTACGGGGCATGGCACGAGCCCTCGGAAAAACCGGCCGTTACCGCTTAACGAGACCGCGGTCCAACTAGCCCGGATCAACACCCCGATCCACGGAGAGCCCCTGTCTACCAAACTTGGGCAGGTTCACAGTTCAGAGAGTGGCTAGATAGCCAAGTAAACTAGACGGCGTTTCAAAACTACCTTTTTTAACCCGACGCTTAACCCGCCCCGTAAGCGAGGGATCACGTTTGTCGGCAGTTCCTCGGTCGCTTGCGCGTCGGGCTACGGTAAAAAATAGTCTCTAGCTGGGTGTCTGAGAGGATGAAAATGTCAGCTGCCGCTTCGCAATCTTCTTAGTACTCGAAAATCGCAAACGAGCCACGGCGCGGTTGATTACACCGAGGCAAGCCACAGCAGGGCTGCTCCCAGGGCGTCAACAAGTCCAACCAAACCAACAAGCGCACGCAACGACGCCAATGAGCTACAGCTATCACTCAACCTACCAGTTTGGCTCCTGACACCTTCTGTGTGTTACTGTCAACTTTTATCAGGGAACTTCAATCTGGCTTTTGGCTGGAACAGTGGCACAACATGATCACGAGCGGAAGATCCCTTCGCACGGCACAGTGACATCAACCTTACGATGAACGTCTACTCGCATGTTGGGCTGAACGAACAAGCCGACGCGATTGGCCAGTTGCCGGGCCCTCCCATCGCGGTGCCAGTGACAGGAAGCAATCCCGAATCCGCTGCTCCTGCCGCAGGTCAACCGAATTCGGTTGTACCTATGCTTGTACCTGACCCTGACTTTGGACGTCCCGGCGTGTCAGTTGCTGGCACTGAGACACCACCGGCGCAAAAAAAGAGCCTTGCCGTAACTACCGTCACAGCAAGGCTTTTGACACTGCATGTCAACCAATTTCGCGGGCTGACAGAAGTAGCGATGGAGGGACTCGAACCCCCGACACGCGGATTATGATTCCGCTGCTCTAACCAGCTG
>CAZLFF010000006.1:59029-69016 GCA_964558755.1 uncultured Pirellulaceae bacterium | reverse complement strand
GCCGCCGAACGGGCTTGCCTTTCACGTCATGCGTAATGCGAACAACGGCCAAATCCAAATCTGCGTTGTACGCGACGACTTCCGCAAAATAACTAAGGGCCGGTGCGCGGTCGCTGCGATCGGTGATTGAAATGCCCAGCCGATCTGCCGGCGGCGACGACATCCCCATGGCTCGGGGGTTGGCCACGTGGCAATTCGTTAGAATGATTCCCTGTGGGTGAACGATGGTGCCCGATCCGGTCCAAGCGGAAGTCAAACCGCCCATGAAGCCCTGCCGCAGCGCGACGATCTGAACGACCGATTTCATGACGTCTCCCACGCCACCGCGTCCCGGCTCAGGCAGTGGATCGAGCTGCGGAAAATTCGCGTTGCGTCGAGATGACGTGCCGCGAGTCCCGCCGGCAGATCGCTGGCGGTCGTGGGCGTTACCTGCTTGGTTGAGAATGGACTCGAAAATATCAAGCAAACCGGGCATGGATTTCACCGAGGTAAAAATGTCAAAAGTAGTAACCAGAAGGGCGGTCGATGGCAGCGGGAGTGATGCCAGCGACAGGTGTGATCGCGGGTAGCTTTTCGACGCGACTAGAAGCCGTCTAGATTAGCGGTTCGGAAACCTGTTGGCAAATCGGCCGTTGGTTCAAGCAAAGTGAACGTTTAATAACCCGCCTCATCTCCATCGGTCGCGTTGGTGTTTCCGTTGAGGTTAATCGTATCCGAGTTTTCCGTCGTGCCCCGGGGCCAAGTTCATCACAGCAGATGATCTTAACAGCGCACTCAGGTTGCCATCCGTCACCCCGTCATCGTCGTTATTACAAACTGAAGGCGAGGTTTCTCTTGAAAGTCCGCTCTTCACCTGCGACTCGGAACGTTGCTTGACCGGGCTCAATCGCGGTGACCTCCCACCGCTGATCGTCCAACTCAAACGTCTCGCCGACTGCCAAGCGATACTTATCACCCGTCGTGCGAACTTTCACCCAGACTTGCCACTTGCCCGTGTTATCTTTGACGATCGCTGTGATCCGAGTTTCCTTCGCGTGCTTGAATTTTGGTTTTGGCGGTTTCGGTGGTTTTGGCGGAGGTGGTTTTCTCACGACCTTGTCCTTAAACCGGATTTTAAACTCTTTCTCGCCCGACTTTGACGGGAAGCCATCATCGGCAACCCGAACTTTGAACGCGTATTCGCCCGCGGGCTGACCGGGAATACTCAAGAACACTCGACGGTCATCCGGTTTCTTTTTCTCAAGTAGCTTCGCTCCCTCGATCGGTGCGTCACCGACTAGCTCGAACGTAAGCTGTTGCTCTCTGTCGGGGTCTTTGCCGCTGATTGCGATTCGGACCTCTTTGCCAGAAGTGTAAGAGCTGGATTTACTTACTGAGACGGTCGGCGTGTTGTTGGCGGGTCCGAAAATGTTTCGCTTAACGATTGCGTCCCGATACGCGTCCTCCGGCAATTCGAGGCTGCGAAAATGAGTCACAAAATCTCGTTCCAAATCGGCGTCAATCAGTGATAAAACTTCAATCTCGATTGATAATGCCAGTTGACCCGTGCGAATTCTCGCGCTGGCCCCCGCCTTGCCTGCGGACTTCGGGATCAGCTTAATCGAGTTGATGCGATGTAGCAGATCAACTTTGTAAAACGCGGTCAAGAAATCGACTAGCTTGGGGAGATCGGCCGTCGCCAGCAACGTAAATGTTTCTGTCTGCCCGATCAGCTTGCCGTTGTGCTTAATCTTCGCCGGCGATCGTGGCGTGATGCTTCGGTAGCTCATGCCAACATCGTTGCGAACCAATTGCTTTAGCCACTGCTGATATTCATTGCGTGCGTCGTCGAAGTTTGATGGCAGGCTGACGCTACGATAGTAAACGCGACGCTGGTTCGCTTGCAGCGCCGTCATCAGTTTGCGTTCTTCTTCGCGGACCTGGCTTCGCAGACTGTCGATCGACGTCTGATTGGCCGAACGCTTGCCAATAAACCAGAATAAAAGCATGAACCCAATGCATAACGGGACCAAGGCCAGCACCGCGGTGGCTAATGTCTTTTCGCGTTGGGTAAGGTTCTCGAACAATGTCCTGTTAGTTTTCAGGTGTTGTTTCTATGGGTTGGGCGGGCGGGCTATTCTGCTGCTGCATAAATTTTGCCGCTTGCTGGTTCATTTTTAGAACCAAAGCGTTTAGGTCATTTGCAAAACTTGCTTGAAAGTCGAGGCTCAACGGATAGTCGCTGTCCGAGGGATCCTCGACCGAGCGTTCGGGGGTTACCCGATAGGGCCGTCCGTCAAGCGATTCTAAAATCTCCGTTTCTTTTGCAACGCTGGCGACTCGGCTGCTTAGGTCGATGACCGGTTCACTGCGTCCGACGCTGGCGATCATGGTGTCGATGATCACGTCGTCGGGAGTCAACAGGCGATCACTAAGCGATTTCAGTTCGGTCAACCAATTGATGTCGTTCAGTTTCCACTGGTCAATAACGCCAACTTCCGCAACGATCTGGTCAACGCTTGGCCGATTTGCCGTGCCTTCGTTGTTCGACCGTGCGGTCGAGAGCTTTTCCGACAAGGTTTCCATCTGCTGCCATTGATTGCTTAGCGTCCACCAACCGAGCAACATGAAGAATAGCGACGCGGCCAAAGCCAACCCGCCGAACGTATACCACCGCGTGCGGTCGGGACGCAGAACCACCGTCTTGCGAGGCGAAAGAAAATCGATCGCGTGGGGTTTGTCTGAGGCGTCTCGAACTAAGCTACCCAGCAGCCCCGCAAATGCGGCTGAGCGATCGCCGGTATCGAGGTGGCTGGCCTGTGGCGTTAGCTCAAAAGGATCAACGAACTTAACGTCGAGTTTTAATCGATTCTTCAGGTCACCGGTCAACGATCTGTAGCGTTTGGGGTCACCGACGATGAGCACTTGTTCAACGTCGACCTTGGAGAGGGACTTTGCCGATGCGAGTGTCCGGCGGGCCTCGCTAGTGAGCATCGAAGCACGTTTCTCGGGCGTCGCATCCGCTGGAAAGCGAATGAGTCGCGTGGCGGTCAGCTGATCATTTTGGGCGATGGATAGCTCGGCGTGGTCACCTGTTGACCCAATAATTAAACGTCCGACGGCATCGTGATCACCGTTTTGCTCAAAATCGGTTGCCAACAAGTCCAGCAGAGACAGTGGCCGCAGCACAACATTCTTTAGTTTGACTCCGGCCGCTTCGGCGATCGCAGTCAGTCTCTCCATCAACTGCGGCGCGGCCGCCGCAGCAAAGATTCGCTGTGGTTGGCCTTCTGCTGCCCACTCAAGCGGCAAAAAATCCAACGGCCAATCGTCGCCCAGCGAAACGAACTCGTTCCGCGCTTGGAACCGGACAAGCTGCGGCAGCTCGTTCTCGGGGGCTGGCGGCACGGTGATCTCACGGATCTCGGCTTGCCAGCGATTGAGTACCGCGATCGCGTCCGACTTAATGATCGAACGTGCTTGCAGTTCCGCCTGCAACGCTTGACCCGTTAGCTGGTCGGTTTCTGCGACGTCGATTGCAAAAACGTGTGTCACACGAAACTGCCGGGTCGCCGTGTGACCGACGGCGATTCGCAGCGTCTGATTGTCGATCTCGAAAGCGATCATGGGTGAGTGTCTTAAGCGTCAGTCAGTCGGCGTCGGCATCAAATAAGTGCTGCAACGTGGTATGTTCGCGTTAACGTGCCAGCGCCCGCCCGAGCACATCCAGCGAATAGCCAGCCTGCAGGTGGCTCTTGTCCCTCCAAAATAGTAGCCGCGGTTGTTCGGCAATAGTATCTATCACCACTTCGGCCCGGGAACTTCCAACCCCATCCCCAAAAAAACCGGTGATCTCTGCCCGGTACACGTCACCACCGGTACAAATGTACGGAAGGATCACCTTCATTTGCTCTAAATCCACCACATGGAACGCTCCGCCCTCGGCCCACAGCCACGTCGGATGTTGGCGCAGAAGGTCCGTCACGTCGGGATCATCCAGCTCGTACTCCCGGCGATCGATAATCAAGTCGATTTGCTCCTCTTCCAGAAACGGGATCGACTCAAGCACAATCCTTGGCGCTTGCATGATGTTAATTCGGCCAGGAATGGACGGCCCGTCGAAATGAGTCAGCTCGTTCATTGCGGCTGTCAAAGTGATACCAAGACCTGGATTGAGAACGCCGCTGGGTATGGGGGAACGCAGGAAGACTGTATTTCCATCTTTGTCGGTCGTCTGTGTAATCGCTCCGGCTAGATCGAGCACCGTTTGGAACTTTCGTTGACTGACGGCGGTCGCGAAATCAACCGGCACTTGATTGGCAGACTGAATCGTCGCGCCATCGGGAATGTCGGATTCGGCCAAATCAACCTCCGTCGTGCGCCAGTAGATGATAAAGTTCGCCCAGTTGTCGTCGAAACGACTGCGTAAGTCGTCGTATAGTTGTTCTAAGTCGTCATCGTTGATGTTGATGCGTGGCAGCCGGTCATCGTTTAGATTCGATTCGTTACTGTAAAGCGTTACGTAGTTCGCCCAGCCAAGCAGCATGTTTGAATCCGCCGAACTTGCCCCGGCGGCGGCTGCTTCGTCATCGTCCAAGATTCCGTTGCGATTGCTGTCGAGCCCAAATAGTAGCTCGGGCGTGACGCCCCTGATGAGTAGCAGCTCATCCAAGCTATCCAATGGGCCGTTCTTTGGTTCGTATGGCGGTGACTGACCGCGGTAGTAACTGGATTCTGCACCGAAGTCTAGCGTGTCATCGTCCGCGTCGAGCCAATCAAGAATCGAATCAGCCACCTCGTCCGTCATGTCAGGCAACGCCAGCAAGATGCTCCGCGCGATGATGGGATTGGTTGGGTCGAGGTCCCAGAACGGTAGCACGTTCAAATTGATTTTCGTGCTTTCGTCGGTCAGGCCATAACGGAAGCCTTCGGGTGTGCCATCATCGTCCAGATTGCTGGAAATGACCGTGAACGAACCAAGATTGTTTGGCGTGCTGACGTTGGCCGCGACAGGAACGGCTTGGAACTGAACGGAGTTGTCCCAGCGTCCGCCTTTTTCACGAATCGACGCTTCGTCCCGTGCTAGGTATTGCCGGACGTAGTCGACGCCCGAATCAACCAAGTATTTTGATTGCACTTGGCGGGTGGCCAGCCGAGAAACTTGTTCCTCCGTTTGCATTAGCGCGGTAAAGGTATAGGCCGATAGCGACAGGATGACGATCGTGACCAACACGATGATCAGCACCAGCCCGCGTCGCGGCGCACGCTTATTCATCGTTGTCCTCCACGGGTTCGGCTAAGGGAAGTTGCACGACGCTGCGAAACGTCATCTGCATCGACGGCTCGCTAAGCGTTTGAGAATTTAGCCTCGTGCGGGTGGGATCAATGAGCAATTCGATTTCGATCGCGGTCGGTAGGCCGTTCTTCTCATCAAAGTCCCAGGATGTCGCCCACGTTTGCCCATCAAAGTAGCGGAACCCGATCCCAGCGACCTCGGGCGCTAAAAGCTGAGAAAACGAATCGGGCGAGCTACGCAAACCGTCCAAGCCTGCGAATGCGGCAACAGCTCGGTCGATCTCGTGTCGATAAAGACCACCTTGAGCGTTCGTGTCGCTTTCCGCGATCGTCGTGTTTGTCGGCGGAGCATCACTAAAGAAGTAGCCGATCGACTTGATGTCCGACGGAGTGCTGTCCGCCGCCTCGATCCCTTGCGAAGTTATCAGCCGGTACTGATCCAGCCGCGGCAACCGGCTGATGTCGAACAGAATCGAGCTGCGACCACCCTTCAACACGGGTCGGTAGGAAACCGCGTCCTCTTGGATTACTTCTTCGATTTCTTCATCGTCCGTTGCGTCATCGTCCGTGGTGGTTGGGTCGACCGCATCAGCGTTCGTTGCGGTCGCGCCGGCCAGCAGCGCTAGGGGGGACTGCTGAGTTTGCTTTAGCTGGGTCGCGCGGATGTTCTCTAGGCCCGAGTAATCGACTGCTCGATATAACACCGCTGCACGAATGTCTCTACCGATCAATGCGAGTAAATTCCTAGCGACCTGCCGCTGTTCAATTCGAGCCTGAGCCTTTCCGATGGAGATGAGATGGACACGAATCCCGGCCGCGATTGCCGCAAAAATCACGACCGTCAGCCCAAGCGCCAGCAGAACCTCCAGCAGTGTATAACCGGCGGAACAAACATGGGCTGATCGAGTAACCGTCCGACATGCGCGCCAGCGGATGTGCGGCACGTTATTGAGATCGTTGTCCGAATCCATCATTCATCCCCCCGCTCGTAGTCAGGGTCGGACACAAACCGAGTCACGGACATGGTGACCGGCGGGATCGTCGGTTCGGTCTGAACAAGCGTGATCGTCGCGACCAGCAGACCTAGTTGGTCCGCGTCCTCAATGCTGACGCGGTACGACCAATTAGGAGCCTCGGGGATCACGGTTTGGCCAACCGATTGAGCGTCAATGATACCCGCGGTCAGTTCGGCCATTTTCGTATCGGCCAACATGTTGGCTTCGTTCCGCATCGACGCTTGATAGGCACTGCGGTAGCCCAGCGAAAATAGCTGGCTGATGGCGGCCATTGAAATGCCCAAAATCGCCATCGCGAGGATGACCTCAAGCAGCGACAAACCATGGCGGCGAGTATTACGGAGGGTGCTCATTACCGATTCCGTCCGTTGCGACGAATGATTGAGGCGGTTCCCGTCAGTCCGCGTAAACGCACGTCGATAAGTTGTCCGACCTCGTTCTGAACGGTCAATGCGGCGTCTTGGCTGGTGCCGTCTGGATAAAACAGGATCATCTGCATCGATTGGTTGCCATTGGCAGAGCTCTGAATGGCGTCGACGGCCCGAGCGTCATTCACGGTTTCGCCGGCGACAAACACACAGCGGCCGGGCAGCAAGTCATCCTCATAGTCGGAGGTGAGCCCCAGTTGCTGTTGTTGCAAGCGTTGGCCGACCCGTGACGTCAAGGCCGCGATTTGATTCAACGGCACGACGTCCAGCCACCCACGACCGGGCGCGTAACTTACGGCGTGGACATCGCCCGACCGAATGGCTTGGACTCGAGCTTGCCCCATCGCCACTCGCACGCGATCGGCTGCTTTGGTGAGTGATTGATTGGCAAAGCTACGGTTCACGGCCGGCGCGGCGATCGCCGAAACGGCGACGATCACTCCAATCACCAGCAGCAGTTCGAGCAGCGTGAAAGCGCTGCGATTGGGATTCGCGTTAGCGTTTGCGAACAATTTCGTAACTAAATAGTCTACGTGTCTCACTCGCTACCCACCCGTTTGAGGCACGTCGTCTTTGGTGTTTCGCTGTCCGTCGGGACCATTGGAAGTGATTTGAACGGTTTGGGCCAAGTTGTCAGGCACATAGTTGTACGGACGACCCCAAGGATCATTCGGAGCGGCAGTGTCTAAGTACGGGCCACCCCACTGAGCTTGTGTCATTCCGCTAGGTAACGCCGTTAGGTCGTTGAGTGTCCGTGGGAAAGTCCCAACGTTCAGCTTGTACATCGTGCATGCGTCTTTGAATGTTTCGACTTGAACCTGAGCCGCCTTCTGCAGGCTGCCCGATTGAATGTTCAAAATCGCAAAGGTCGACAACGATGCGAGGACGACCAAGATCGCCATCACGAGGAGTAGTTCAAGGAGCGTGAAGGCGTTGCGGTTAGGGCGACGATGGGTTGGTTTTGCGTTCATGGTTTCGGTAGGTGTAGAGTTTTCAGTTTTCACTTTTTAGTTCTTGGAGCGGATTGTCTTACTGGAGGACGCTGCCCATTTTCATGATTGGGAGCAGTAATGCGACGACGACGACGAGGATGATTCCCGCCATGATCATCAGCATGAGAGGCTCAATTAGTTTAACAAACAAGTCGAGCCGCCGGATCGTTTGTTTCTCTAATCCGTCTGCAATATTGACCAGAACCTTATCGAGCGTATTTGATTCTTCGGCGACGGTAATCATTTCGGTGACGTTTTGGGGGAAGTGGCCGGATCGTTCCAGCGGTGCCGACAACGAATCGCCCGAGGTAATGTTCTCGGACGCTTTTGCGATTGCCTCCGATAAAACTCGGTTCCCTGTCGCATCGCGGCTGATTTCCAACGCCTTGAGAATCGGAACGCCGTTCTTTAGCAAGGTTCCGAGCACTCGGCAAAACCGGGCGACTGCCAAGTCCAGAAACACCTTGCCGAGCATCGGCGTTTTAATTTTTAGACGATCGGCAAGTTCGCGTCCGGCGTCTGTGTTCAATTGAATTTTGGCGAACAAGCCCGCGATGATCGCGATCAGAGCCAGTAGCCAACCATAGCTGCGCAGGAAGCCGCTAAACCCGAGCAACCAATCGGTCACCGCCGGCAGTTCGCCCATGTCTCGAAGTTGTTGAAACAAATCGCCAAACTTCGGTACAAAAAAGATCAACAGCGCCGCAACGACTAAGGTTCCGATCGTGGCCAAGACCGCCGGATAAATAAGTGCGCCAACCGTGCGTGATTTGAGTTCCGCTTGCTGCTCGGTAAACATCGCCACGCGGGCCAACGCGTCCTCTAGGAAGCCTCCCTCAGCGCCCGCCCGAGACATGTTCACGGCCATTTCGGAAAACAAACGCGGATGACGCGCGAATCCGCCGGACAGTGATTCGCCTTCCTCAATCCGAGCGATAATGTCAGAAAGCGCGGTTTCGAAAGCTGGGTTTTGCGCCTGATCGCGGAGGATCGTTAACGCTCGTAGCAGGGACACGCCGTTGCTCATCAGCGACGATAGCTGCTCGTAGAACACGGCCAATTTTTGGTCGTTCATCCCGCCGCCGAAAGTAATCGCGCCCGCGTTCTTCTTCTCCGCCGCGATCTTCACGGGGAACAGCGACCGGCCGGAGAGCCAGTTGATGACATCGCGTTCCGAGTTCGCGGCCATCGAACCGGTCACCAGTTCGCCAGAAAGCTTTCGTGCTGTGTAGTGAAAATCGGGCATGAGTCGAAGGGGGAGGTCGGAATTGGGAGATCGGAAGTGGCCAGTTCTGAGGTCATGGTAAAGAAACTCCGACCTCCGATTTCAAGCTAATTCACACGGTCTCCCTTGGTAATTCGCATTACTTCATCAATCGATGTCGCCCCGGCGAGCACTTTTTCCCAGCCGTCATCGCGGAGCGTTACCATGCCGTTGTCGACGGCCGCTTTTTTGATTTCCCACGTACTAGCGCTGTTCATCGCCAGCTCGCGCAGCGCGTCGGTGGTGACCAATAACTCGTAGATGCCCAGTCGCCCGGAATAACCGACGTCCCGGCACTGGCGACAACCGACCGCTCGGTAAATCGTTTGGTCGGTCAGTTTCTCCCAAGGAAAATCATCAGGCACGTCGTCTTTTTGGAGCTTTATTGGCTCGCGACAGTTGGTGCATAGCCGACGAACGAGGCGCTGAGCCATGATCGCTTCGACGGTGCTGGCAACCAAGAACGGTTCGACGCCCATATCACCCATTCGATTGAAGGCACCCGCGGCGTCGTTGGTATGCAGCGTGCTAAAAACCAAGTGGCCGGTCAGCGAAGCCTGAATCGCGTTCTCTGCGGTTTCGAGATCACGAATTTCACCGACAAGAACCACGTCTGGATCGTGACGCAAAATGCTCCGGAGTGACTTCGCGAAGGTTAGCCCAATCTTTGGGTGGACCTGAATTTGATTGATCCCTGCCAACTGGTACTCGACCGGATCTTCGGTCGTGATGATTTTTACGTCCGGTTGATTGATCTCGATCAGCGAACTGTACAGCGTGGTGGTTTTGCCCGATCCTGTTGGGCCGGGTACCAAAATGATACCGTGCGGCAATGCGATCAGTTTCCGAAACGTTTCGTACGTTGCCTCGGACATGCCCAAACTTTTCAGTTCGAACTTCATCGCGCTTTTATCGAGAATTCTCATCACTAGGCTTTCGCCGTGAATCATGGGAATCACCGACACACGTACGTCGATTTCGCGACCTTTGACTTTCAGCTTGATTCGCCCGTC
>CAZLFF010000006.1:48665-59019 GCA_964558755.1 uncultured Pirellulaceae bacterium | reverse complement strand
GTTCAGCTTGGCCATGATTTTCAGGCGGCTGATAATCGCGGCGCGGAAGTGAGTGATTTCTGGTGGCAATGGCTGCGTGTGCAAGATGCCGTCGATGCGGTAACGGATAACTAGTCCGTCCTGCTGCGATTCAATGTGAACGTCACTTGTCCGCGATTCGATCGCTTCGAGCAGAATCTCGTTCACCAACCGAACAACGCTCGCCTCCTGCGCCTGTTCCGATAGCTCGCTGCCATCGATCTCCAACTCTTCCAGCAGCTCGACGCCGTCTGATCGTTTCTGCTCGATCAGCCCATCGATCGTCTCGCCGCCAACACCAAGGTGCGTTTTGATTAGCTTGGCGATCTCGGTTCGTTCGGCCAGCACCGGTTCGACCACGAGTCCCGTCGCGGAGCTAATTTCATCCAATGGGTAAAAATCAAGCGGATCGCTAGTGGCGACAAACAGCGTGTCCCCCTCGCGTCGGACGGGAAACACAATTTGGCGATAGATGATTTTTTGGGGAAAGTCATCCAGCAGGCTGAGGTCGATGTCGGTGTTTGGCAGGTCGATAAAGTCGACGTGCAATTCTTCGGCGATCGCTGTGTGGGCCACCACGGCATCGACGTGGTTCAAGTGAACAAGCTGGTCGACCAAGTTGCCGCCAGCCGCTTGCGCTTGCGTCAATTGATGCTCTGTTACCAAGCCTCGGTCGAGTAAAAGTTGGGCGGCGTTCATGGTGCGATTTAGCGTTGGATCCTTCGTGTCTCGAATGTTTGCGTTCGGTACGTCCGAGTCATCGTGCTTGAATTGGGTAGCCGTTGAAGATTGCGAGACTTTGGAGCACGCCAAATAACGCAAACGCTCAACTCGTTGTCACCATCAAATCCTGTCGCGCGGCTGTTTTGGTTTAATTCGCGTCTGTACGGCGATCGCCGCGACCTTCCCCACGACGGCCACCTTCTCCGCCACGACCAGCTCGACCGCCTCTGCCGCCACGTCCCCCTTGGTCACCGCGTCCGAAGTTACCTCTACCGCGTTGTTGTTCGAATGTGAACGAGTCACCCATTAGGGAGCGGTACTTTTCCTGTTGCTCAGGCGTTAGAACCGACAGCAGTTCGTCGCGCGCTTCGTTGCGAATCGTCTCAATTTTCTTTTGCATCGACTCGCGAACTTTCGTTGCCTTTTCTTTTAAGGCAGCGAGCTGTTCTTCGGTGATGTTGAGTTCCTCAGCCATGTCGTTATCCGCAAGCAAACGATCGGCCCCGCCCGCTTGCTGAGCCTTCATTTGGAACTGCAGCTGCTTCCATCGATCCACTTGGTGCGGCAACAACGCCTCCTTGGCTTGAGCCGTAAACTTCTCGTTCAGCTCCGTCATCTTTTCACGGATCTCCTGCATTGCGTCCTCTCGCTCCTCGCGGCTCACGTCGCGGAAACGGTCACGCATCCCCATGAACATCTCTCGCATCGCTTCGCGCTGTTCTTCGTTGACTTGTTCTAGTTGCTCGATCTGGTCGGGGACAAGTTCCAGTTCCTCTTGTACCTTTTTACTGCTCAACATCGACATCCCATTGTCGCGGCCCCAGCCACCGCGCCTTTGAGCGTCGGCGGTGTCGATGAGGATGAGTAGAGCTAGGCAAGCCACGGCGGCCGCAATGCTTTGGAAACGACAGGCAGTCCGTTTCATCGGTTTCTCCAGAGGGAATGAGTGAGCGATTGGGAAGTGGTTGTGGAGCAATTGCTACATTTCGTCACGCAAGTTCGGGCGACGGAGGACCAGAAAAACGCCCAAAAATTCCCTTATTCTCTCAATTGGGCACGGAAGTGGCCGTTCTCGTGGCTTCAAAGTAGCGATCCCAATGGCTTCCACGTCATTCGTTGTGCGTCGCGCTAGTGCGGTTCGAAGATCGCTCATCACTTTACCCGCTGCCGCAGCCGAGCGACATCCAAGCGGCGGGCTTCCTGATTGGAGGCCTGCATTTGGTTCAAGTACGCCAGCAGTTCCGGACTCGGGTCTTGGACCGTGATCGTATCCGAAACGGTTGGATCAGATTTCGAGCGAACCAAGATAATGACCTCCATGTCGGTCCCTGCGCCAATTCCACGCGGCACGTCTAGGCCAACACGAGTCTGACGTGGCGGTGAATTTGGATGATCGATCGCCAGCGGTTGTCGCGGTCGGATTCTTGTTCTGGCTCTCGCCGTTGCGGCAGTTCGTTGGCCCGACAATGACTGAGCGAACTCGTTGCGGCTGGGGTCGCGAGCGGCCAAGCGATCGACTGGCTGAGTCCGATCATTCGACGCGAGAGCAGGTTGCGTTTTGTCGTTAAACAGATGATCCAACTTGGTCGCAGCCAACTGCCAATGGATCGTGTCGAGGGCCGAGTAAATGCCTTCGTCGACTTCGACTGCTGCCGCGTTGCAGATGCCGATCAGTTCACCGCGATCAGTAAACAATCCGCCCCCGCTGCGACCGTCGACCGGGCGGCCGTAGATGTCGTACTTGATCTCCCCGTCGTACTTTGCTCGATTTTTGATCGCTGACCTGCGAATCGTTGGCCGTTGCCCGTGGTCACAACCAATGCTGAACGCGGTATCGCCCCGCTCAACGCGAGCAGACGCCATCGCAACCGGAGCAACCGTTAGTTGATGTTTGGTTTGGATGGCAACGAGGCCAATGTCTTTCGCGTCGGCGTCATACTGAATCAGCGTTCCGGGCGCGGTGTGGACTTGGCCATCTGCGAAACCGTACTCGGCCGTGATCACGCCCTTGCCTACAGCGTCACGGAACACGTGTCCGCACGTCATGACCAAAGCCTCGTTCTCGCGAGCATGAATGACCGTCCCCGTGGCATAGCTGATGCCCTCGGGGTCTTCTACTTTCAAACGCACTGTCGCCGCAAGCGCTCGTGCTTCGTAGCCATCGCCCGGGCGGTCAGTGCCGCGTAGCATCGTGGGTGTGCTGAATTTCGCTGATCGATCGGTGGCTCGGGCCAACGCATTTTTGGAGCCAGCCGGCTGATTGTCGGAACCAATGACGACTTTTGTTCCCGCTTCTGGTGTCGCAGCGCGAGCGAGGGGTTGTGGCCGCGTTTGGACGCGAGGCTTTGTTTTGGCGATGGCGACTGGGCGTTGGCCGACGGCGGCGAACCATTCCCGCAGAGTCGGCAGAGAAATTTGACCGGCGTGACGGCCCGTGATTTGATTCCCGGTGACCAAAACGACCGTCGGAGTGCGATCGACGTGAAACCGATCGGCCACTTCCGGCTGTTCGCTGATTTTGATCGTCGTAACCGGATAGCCTTCTCGGTGCAACGCCTCAATCGAGGGCTCAACTTGGCGGCAAGGAGCACAGCCGTCGTTGGTAAAGAAATACAGGTGGCTCGCCTGATTCGATCCCGGGCTCTGCGCACCGTACGCCGTCGGCAAAATCAGGCCGCCTAGCGCCAGCACGAGCATCGTCGGTACGAAAAGCGATACGCTGGCAATACAATTTCGAAAACGCATCCGGATCCCTCCATGGATTGGACGAACAATTCGTTGACCGTTCGCAGCGGCACCTCTTGCGCCGCATCGCAGCTCGATTAGAATGCAGACAGTGCGTGACTCAAACCTCAATCCAAAGTCTTTCTCGTTCCTCTCCTGAATTAAGGCAGCACGCAATGCTAGCGTTTTTTTACAGGCCACCGATGAAGCCTGTTCATGTGGGGTGGATCGCGCCATTCCTGCTGATGCTGCTGTCCGCACCGGGCTCGTTGGCTCAGCAGAGCAGCGTCCCCGACGCGACTCGGCCGCGTCCTGACCGAGTCAATCGGCCTGCCGTGATTGAGATGAAGGGCGAGATCGACGGGGCACTAACAACTTACTTTAACGGGCGATTTGAACAGGCGCGGAAGGCCGGGGTCGACCTGTTGATCATCGAGATCGATAGCCCCGGTGGCTTGAAGGTCGAGAGCCTGGAAATGGCTCGGACGTTGCGTGACTGCCAGTGGGCGTACACCGTTGCGGTGATTACCAACGAAGCAATTAGTGGTGCGGCGTTGATGTCGCTGGGTTGCGACGAGATTCATATCGATCCCAATGCAAAGTTTGGCGACATCGGGGAAATTGGTTTTGATTCCGAGGAGTTCGCGTGGCGGCTGATTGAGCCGAAGATCGAATCCTACCTGTCGCGTGATGCACGGGATTTGGCTGAATCGAAGGGGCGGCCCGCCGATTTGGCGGAGGCAATGGTCGACAAAGAAGTGCTGGTTTACGTGCGGCCCAATGTTGGAAATGCAGCGCGACCGCTTGAGTTCGTGGCTGTTCGCGCGGATGCCGATACGAAGCCCGATTTGCCGTGGGAGTTAATCAAGGAGACAGGCCCCGAGCGATTCCTGACGCTCAGCGGGCAGCGGACCAAGGAGCTGGGGATCGCTCAGCATTCGATCGAGTCTACCGACGAACTGGCGGATGAGTTTCAGTTTGAAGCCGAGAGCTTGCGGCGTTTTCGTTACACGACGACCGACGGTTTCGTCCATCACTTGAACCAACCGTTTCTGACCGGCGCATTGATCCTGGTCGGTCTGATCGCGCTGTATGTGGAACTGAGCGCGCCGGGGGTTGGAATCGGCGGGCTGGTCTCGGGCCTATGTGTGTTGCTTTTCTTTTGGAGCCGGTTTCTATCGGGTACGTCGGGTTGGCTGGAGGTCATCCTGTTCGCGATGGGCATTTTGTGTATCGCGCTTGAGCTGTTCGTGATCCCGGGTTTAGGCGTGCCGGGGATTATGGGAATCGCTTTGCTGTTCGGCAGTGTGCTGCTTGCGAGTCAGACTTTTATAATCCCCGAAACGAACGTCGAATGGAATCAGCTAACGACCTCGGCGGTTGTCATGCTGACCAGTGGATTTCTGTTTTTAGTCGCGGCGGTTTTTATCTCACGACGCTTAGGCAGCCTGCCCGTTTTGAATCGCCTTGTATTGCCCGGGCCAGACGTTGACCGTGACAATCGAAAGGGCGACGACGGCTTGGGGCTCTCAGATGGAGAAGTCCCAATCTCGGTCGGAGACCAGGGCCAAACCGAATCCGTCCTCCGCCCAGCCGGTCGCGCGAGGTTTGGTGACCGTTCGATC
Organism: uncultured Pirellulaceae bacterium; assembly: GCA_964558755.1. Classification (GTDB taxonomy): domain Bacteria; phylum Planctomycetota; class Planctomycetia; order Pirellulales; family Pirellulaceae; genus Mariniblastus. The sequence continues at coordinate 53,929 of CAZLFF010000006.1, read as the reverse complement.
AACGTCGTCAGTGACGGCAGCTACATTGAGGTCGGGGCCGAGGTTCGCGTGGTAAAGGTCAGCGGGAACATCGTGAAGGTGGCTGAGATTGACTAGCAGCCGGTTCGTGAGGCACCCGTTGGAATGTCTTGAGAGTCAGGCAGAGACGGCTCAAGCGAATTCCGGCCCCGGTAACCCGGTGTTTTGGTGGAGAGTTCAACCTCCGCGATATCCTCCTCAAACGTTGTGAAAATGGGTCAGTTTTGGCTCATGGGTGCCGACAACCAACCTGATTGACCTGAAACGCGGAACTTCTAGGTTTTTGGGATCGGTAAAGTTGGATTCGGCTCCGTTCTCTCAAAATGGCCTTCCCCAACAGGCCAAATCAACTAAGATTACGCCTCAATTTGCCGGGAAAAATCGACCGGCGGCGCTGCAAACATCAACCCTTTGACGTTGTAAAACGGTATCACGATGAACTTACAAAAAGTGCGGAACATTGGTATTTCGGCTCATATTGACTCGGGCAAGACGACCCTCAGTGAGCGAATCTTGTTCTACGCAGGCCGCATCCACAAAATCGAAGAAGTTCGCGGCGGCGGCGACGGTGCGACCATGGATCACATGGAACTGGAAAAAGAGCGTGGGATCACGATCACCAGTGCCGCAACTCAGGTCCAATGGGACGGCCACACGGTGAACCTGATTGATACGCCGGGTCACGTTGACTTCACGGTGGAAGTGGAACGTTCACTGCGAGTCCTTGACGGCGCGGTTCTTGTTCTTTGTGCCGTGGGTGGCGTGCAGGCTCAGTCGCTGACGGTTGATCGTCAGATGAAACGATACAAAGTTCCGCGTTTGGCTTTCATCAATAAAATGGACCGCACCGGTGCCGATCCGTTCAGCGTGGTCGAGCAGATGCGAGAAAAGCTGGGCACCGACGCTGTGATGGTTCAGCTACCCATCGGCGAAGGCGAAAGCTACGAGGGCGAAATCGATCTGATCGAAATGAAGGCGTATTACAACGACGGAGAGAAAGGCGAAACCATTCGAGTCGAAGACATCCCTGCCGAACACGTCGACAAGGCGAATGAGTATCGGGCCGCGATGTTGGAATCGCTGTCGATGTACAACGACGAGCTGATGGAAAAACTGCTCTCTGAAGAAGAGATCGACAACAAGCTGATTTACAAAGTTATCAAGGAAGCCACGCAGGCAGTCGGCGAAACCTCATTCACGCCCGTCTTCATGGGAACGGCGTTTAAAAACAAGGGCGTTCAACCGTTGCTTGACGCCGTGGTCCGCTACCTGCCGTCGCCCGACACACGCGATATCGTGGCTAAGCAGTGGGACAATCCCGATGAGCCTTACGAATTGACGCCCGACAAGAGCAAGCCGTTCGTCGGTATGGCATTCAAGATTGTCGAAGACACCTTCGGTCAGTTGACTTACATGCGTATCTACCAGGGCACGGTGAAGAAAGGTGAAACTTACTTCAACCAGCGTACCGGCAAGAAGGATCGCTTCAGCCGCGTCCTGCGAATGCACTCGGATAAGCGTGAAGAACTGGACGAAGCTTACGCGGGCGACATCGTTGCGATCATGGGTATCGACTGTGCGTCGGGTGAAACCTATGCATCAGAAAACAAAATGTGCTCGCTGGAGAACATGTTTGTCCCAGACCCAGTGATCAAGGTTGCCGTGAATCCCGTTGACCGCGGTAGTGGCGAGAAGCTTGGAAAGGCGTTGCAGCGGTTCCGCAAGGAAGATCCAACGTTCAGCGTTTTCACCGACGAGGAAACGGCTGAAGTGATCATCGCGGGGATGGGTGAGTTGCACCTAGACGTTTACGTCGAGCGTATTCGTCGTGAATACGGCATCGAGGTCGAAGTCGGCGCTCCGAAGGTCAGCTACCGTGAAACACCGACTGTGAAAGCCGACTTCGATTACAAGCACAAGAAGCAGTCGGGTGGTTCGGGACAGTTCGGACACATCAAGGGTTACCTTGAGCCGATCGGTGACTTGCCAGAGGACGACGAGAACGCGGGCAAGGACTTTATCTTTGAAGAGTCCATCGTGTCGGGTCGTATTCCTAAACAGTACATCCCCGCTGTTGAGAAAGGTCTGACGACTTCGATCGAAAAAGGGATCCTGGCCGAGTACCCCGTGGTTGGCCTGCGTTGCCATCTTGCTGACGGCTCGTACCACGATGTTGACTCGTCGGAGATGGCATTCCAAGCGGCTGCCAAAGGCATGTTCCGAGAGTACATGACCAAGACGAAGCCAATCATCCTCGAGCCCGTGATGGCTGTCGAAATCGAAACCCCCGAATCGTTTCAGGGCTCGGTTGTTGGTGACTTGAACGGTCGCCGCGGCATCATGGAATCCTCGGATATCAAAGCCGACGGTAGCGTCACGATCATCTGTGAGGTGCCGCTCAGTGCAACGTTCGGTTACGCCACTGACCTGCGTTCGATGACGCAGGGCCAGGGAACGTTCAGCATGGAACTGAAAGGTTACCGTCCTGTGCCACGTAACGTTCAAGATGACATTATCGAAGAGCGTCGCAAGGCGAAAGAAGAAGCTCGTAAGTAAGCGAGTGAAAGGGCTCGGGTTTTGTCCGTGCCACAAAGCAAAAATCAAAAGCAGCTGCGGCCCGTTTGCCGCGGCTGCTTTTTTTGTGCCGTTCGCCGTGTTCCAACCCAACGAGCCGAGCCAAGTCAGTCGCCACCGTTGACGCGTCGTCGAGCGATTTGGTTGTAGTCGTCATTGCAGTCGATGCCAATGAACTGGCGTCCCAATCGTTTTGCGACCAGTGCCGTGGTTCCCGCCCCTGAGAACGGATCGAGCACGACGCCGCCGTCTGGGCAGCTGGCTTTGATGCAGGTTTCAACTAGCGATTCGGGGTAGACGGCAAAGTGAGCGTCACGGAATTTGGACAGTGAGATCGACCAAACCGTTCGCTTGTTTCGACCTGCGGGATGAAAGGCTTGATCCCAACGGCCATCGTGCAAGTTTGTGTCGCCCTGGTTCTTGCCCTTCTCTGGCGTGCCACCCCGTTTTCCGAAATGGGTCCGCCCGCCCTTCATTTTTGATTTCTCGGAAAATGTCACGTGTGGCTCGCGGATTGCATCAGCATCGTAGTGGTATTTGGCTTTCGAGTGACTGAAGAAAAAGATGTACTCGTGGTCGGTCGTTGGACGAGTCTTCACGGCCGACGGCATCGCGTTGGGTTTATGCCAGATACAATCGCTGCGGAGTTTCCAGCCAACGTCTTTTAAGCCAAAGCAAACTCGCCACGGCATGCCCAGTAGCTCACCTTTGTGATACTTGTCCCCGATTACCATCCAAGCGGACCCCGTCGGTTTGACGACCCGGTGGAGTTCCGCAAACAGGTCGGCTAGGCGTTGGACATATTCGTCCTGTGAGCGTTCTTGGCCGATCTGCTGCTTGCTTCCGTAATCGCGTTGCTGAAAGTACGGAGGACTGGTGACGATGGTGTCAACGCAGGCGTCGGGCAACTTCCGAGCAACGTCAATGGCGTCGCCCAGCAAGAACTCATCTAGATAGTCGGCGGGTTTAAGCGGCATTGAAAAGCAAAATTCCGTTCTTGCGTTGCGTGCCGGCGTCTTCGCCGGCGAACTACGTTAGTCAATTCATTTTGTCGATTCAGGCATTCCCTTACGACGACTACTGGCCAACGCCTACTTTTCGCGGCAAATCAACCGTCCGCGTGCGACCGTCGGCGATGATTTTGGCCAGTTGAGTCTTCATTTGCTGGGCCACTTCCGCATTTTCGGATAGCACATTGTGCTGCTCCGCTGGGTCATTGGCCAAGTTAAACAGCTCGAACTGAGGTTTTTGGGTTGGTTGCAGTGTTCGTTCGACAACGACGTTGAATGCGCGTTTGCTATCGTAACGGTGGAGTTTCCAATCCCCGACACGCAGCCCAAACGTACCTTTCTCGCCATTGTCTTGCGTGACTAGATGATCACGTCCCTTGGCGGCCGGTTTTCCAAGTAGTGCGTCTAAGACATTTTGGCTGTCGGTGAATGCGGCATCCGGGATCGGCTGGCCGGTAAGATTCGCGAGGCTCGTCGGGAAATCAATCGTGCAAACAACTTCCGAACTTTCGCCCGGAGCAATTTTGCCTTTCCAGCGTGTGATCAAGGGCGTTCGCGTACCGCCTTCGTAGACGCTGTACTTGCCGCCCGTAAAGGGTCCAGCCGCTCGGTGTGAGCCCATTTTCTCAAGTGCGCCGTCTTGGTAGCCGTCGTCCATGACGGGGCCGTTATCGCTGCATAAAATGACCAGCGTGTTTTCCGCGAGGTTTTGTTCGTCGAGCATCTTCATAAGCTCGCCCACGCACCAATCCATCTGCGCGATCGAGTCGCCTCGGTAGCCCAGGGACGTCGTGCCTTGGAATCGCTCATGCGGAACTCGTGGCACGTGAATGTCGTGGCCACTGAAGAACAAAAAGAAGGGCTTGTCGCGTTCTGCCGAGAGGAATTTCCTCGATTGTTCGATCCACTTGTCAGCCAGATCTTCGTCGCGAAAACGAGCCGCATGGCCTCCGGTGTAGAAACCGATCCGGCTGATGCCGTTGTGGATCGTCGAATTGTGCCCGTGCGACCAATCCATTTTTAGAGTATCTCGATGGGTGATCCCTGTTGGATGATCGTCGCTTGGTTTTTTATTGCCCACCCACAGTGGGTCGTTGGGGTCGAGGTTCAGCACGCGATGGTCTTCAACGTAAACTTGGGGCACTCGGTCGTTGGTCGTTGGCAGCAGAAAGCAATGGTCAAACCCGATCTCTAACGGACCGGGTTTTAGCTCATTGTTCCAGTCCGGTCCTGTGTCGCCACCAAGGCCCAAGTGCCACTTTCCGATCACCGCCGTTTCGTAACCGCCTTTACGTAGTATCGAGGCGATCGTTTCCGTGCCCGGCTTAATGATCGCCGGCGAGTTCGGTGGCGCGATGCCGGTGCCCGCCGTCCGGAAGGCATAATTTCCCGTCAGCATCGAGTACCGCGTCGGCGTACAGGTTGACGCGCTGCAATAACCATTGGTGAACCGGATGCCCTCGCTGGCAAGCCGGTCAATGTTGGGCGTTTGGATCGATGTCGCCCCGTAGCAGGACACGTCGCCGTAACCAAGATCGTCGGTCATGATGATGACCACGTTGGGTACCTCACGCTGAGTGTTCTGCGCAACTGACGAGGCGACATTCAACGCGCAACCGGCAAAGATAAGCAGCAAGTACGAAAACGCACGTAGATCAGAAC
>CAZLFF010000006.1:46556-48655 GCA_964558755.1 uncultured Pirellulaceae bacterium | reverse complement strand
CGGTGAGATCGTTTAATTTATCAGTTCACTAATTGAAACCACAGCTTATCGAATTAGTTGCGGACTTGCAAAAGCGTACTGAAACGACACCATCCGACGCGCGAGCGACACCTTCTTCCACGCGAATCCTCGGCGACTCAGCAAGGATAGGTCGTTCAATCACGTGTCAGGTTGGGATCTCGAAAAGTGCTTTAATACCCGGATCCCGACGCTGAGATTTTTTCGATCGGGTGCCAAGTTGTTTTGACTTCGCAGAAGTCTTCGATCAAGTACGGGTTGGCTGATTCTGTGTCGGTCCAGTCATTGCCAAGAAATCGGATGCGCTTCACGTTGGAGGCGGCGTGTTCTTTGATCGTTGCCAATTGCTCGGGGTTGTTCCGATCAAACGCGATTGCGTTCAAATCAAGGTGCTTTGCCGCGTGTTCGATCAATTCTTCCGCGTTGCCGGTCAGCAAATTCACGACGCCGCCGGGCAAGTCAGACGTGTGCAGGACCTCGGCCAGTGTAATGGCCGACAGCGGTTTCGATTCCGAGGCCAGTGCAACGACCGCGTTCCCGCTGGCGATGATGGGTGCGATCGCGGAGACCAAGCCAAGTAGCGGGCTATGCTCGGACGCGACAAGAAACACGACACCCATCGGTTCGAGAACTGAAAAATTAAAGTGCGAAGAAGCGACTGGGTTCACACTGCTGAAAATCTGTTGGTACTTGTCGCACCAGCCCGCGTAGTGGATAAGCCGATCGATTGAGGCGGTGACTTCTGCGTTGGCTTCTTTCTGGCCAATTCCCTGCGTTCTTAGTTCGTCAGCAAACTGAGCCGATCGTCCTTCGAGCATTTCAGCGATTCGATACAGTATTTGGCTGCGGTTGTAAGCCGTCCTCCCTGCCCATCCGGCCTGCGCTCCGCGAGCAGCCACGATCGCGTTGCGAACGTCTTTGCGTGAGGACAAACAGATGCTACCTAGTGATTTCCCGTCAGCTTCAGGGCTGTAATAGCGCCCCGATTCGGTGCGAGGGAACGCGCCGCCGATGTACAGCTTGTAAGTTTTGTTGACGGGGACGCGGTCGGTTGAGTCAGACATAATTGCAGTTTCTGTTGCGAACGTTTTTTAGAACTTTAGGTAGGCGGACAAACCATGCAGGCCGCCCTCACGCCCGAAGCCGCTTTCTTTGTAGCCTCCGAACGGCGACGTTGGATCGAATTTATTAAACGTGTTGGCCCACACGATTCCTGCTCGCATTTGGCTGGTCAGGTTGAAAATCTTCGAACCCTTGTCCGTCCATACACCCGCTGACAATCCGTAAGGCGTGTTGTTTGCTTTCTGAATTGCCTCGGCGACCGTACGAAAAGTCTGCACGGCTTGGACGGGTCCGAAAATCTCCTCTTGGCCAATACGATTCGATTGAGCGACGCCAGTAAACACCGTGGGGCGGCACCAGTAGCCGTTCTCGGGCACCGAGCAACTCGGTTGATAGAATTCGGCCCCTTCGTCCTTGCCGATTTGGATATAGTTATTGATCGTTTCGAGTTGTTTGCTCGAGTTGATCGCACCGATGTCGGTGTTTTTGTCTAGCGGGTCGCCCACGATGAGTGACTCCATCCGATGCTTGAGCTTTCGAATGACTTCATCGTGAACCGACTCTTGGACGAGCAACCGACTACCCGCACAGCAAACGTGGCCTTGATTGAAGTAGATGCCGTTGATGATGCCCTCGACTGCTTGGTCGATGGTCGCATCTTCAAAGACGATGTTCGCTGCCTTCCCGCCCAACTCTAAAGTCAGTCGTTTGTCGGATCCCGCGAGAGCCCGTTGAATCTGCTTGCCAACGTTCGTGCTGCCAGTGAACGCAATCTTGTCGACGTTCGGGTGGTTTACAATTGCCGCGCCTACTTCGCCGTGTCCCGTGACAATGTTGACGACGCCAGGGGGCAGTTCGGCCTGTTGAAAAATCTCCGCCAGCTTCATCGCCGTCAGCGAGGTCGTCTCGGCGGGTTTGATAACGACCGTGTTTCCGGTAGCCAACGCCGGGGCGATTTTCCACGCCGCCATGAGTAGGGGAAAATTCCATGGGATGACTTGCCCCGCGACGCCCAAGGC
>CAZLFF010000006.1:5399-46546 GCA_964558755.1 uncultured Pirellulaceae bacterium | reverse complement strand
GCCCAAGGCTTGAGGTTGGCGGTTGGGGAAAGCGTAGTTCAGCTTGTCGGCCCAGCCCGCGTAGTAAAAAAAGTGAGCGGCAGCTAGGGGCACGTCGACGTCACGCGATTCACGAATGGGTTTGCCACCGTCCATCGACTCAAGCACCGCGAGTTCGCGAGCCTGTTCTTGGATCAATCGAGCGATGCGAAATAGATATTTGCCACGCTGGGCACCCGAGAGCTTCGACCAGACGTTATCGTAGGCTGCTCGCGCGGCTGCGACGGCCCTATCAACGTCTTCGGCGGTCGCCTCGGTGATCTGCGAGATCGTTTCCTCGCTGGCCGGATTTACTGAGTCGAATCGGCTGCCACCTTGGGACGGCACGAACTGTCCGTCAATGAACAGGTCGTAACTGTCGTTCACCTGAACATGGTTTGTGGATTCGGGGGCCGGCGCGAGATCCCATGTCGTCGCGTTGTCAGTCGGTGAGTTTGTGGATGCCATTTTGATTCGAATTCGTTTGAGTCAATCGACGTGAACTGCTTTTAAGATCGCGTCTTAGTCGAGTGAGAAATAGTCGGCTGACTGATAAGCGCCCGTTTGTTGCTTGACGACTTGCATCAGCACGTCGTTGGCCAAGGAGCTAGCGCCGAAGCGGAACCAGTGATTGTCCAGCCACGCGTTGCCCAGCGTTTCTTTGACCATGATCAAGTAATGAAGCGCTAGTTTCGATTTGGAAATCCCGCCGGCGGGCTTCATGCCAACCATCTTTCCCGTCGCGAAATAGTGATCGCGAATCGCTTCGAGCATCACCAGGGTCACGGGCATGGTCGCGGCAGGTTTTATCTTGCCGGTCGATGTCTTAATGAAATCGGCTCCCGCAGCAATCGCGACGTCGCTGGCTTTGCGGACATTGTCGAGTGTGCCCAGTTCACCGGTTTCGAGAATGACTTTTAGTCGAGCCGAACCGCAAGCTTCTTTGACGGCGGCGATTTCGTCGAAAACGTACTGCGTGTCGCCCGCGTGGAAACGTCCACGTGAAATCACCATGTCAATCTCGTCCGCACCTTGGTCGACCGCCATTCGTACGTCGTCAAGTTTTAACTCCAGCGAGCTATTACCGCTGGGGAAGGCTGTGGCAACGGAGGCGACTTTAATGCCGCTACCGGAAATTTCTTTCTTTGCTAAAGCAACAAAGTTTGGGTAAACGCAAACGGCGGCGACGGTCGGCAGGCCCTCGACGGCGTCGTGCAGATGCTGAGCCTTGTAGCACAAGTGTTTGACTTTGCCCGCGGTGTCCATCCCTTCAAGCGTGGTCAAATCGATCATGTTGAGGACCATCTTCAGGCCCTGCATTTTGGCTTCCTTTTTGATACTGCGTGTCGTGAACCGTTTGGCACGTTCGACCACGCCGACTTGATCAACGGTGGGAAAGTGGGTCGGAAGCATGGGCGGTTTGGTAGAGGTTGCGTTATTCATGAGGACGGCGGGCAAGCGGAACGAGCGGATCGCGAGCCTTCATGTTATCCCAAAACGGCTCTGCTGTCTTTCATGTTTCAGCGAACCGCTAATCCAAATCGGTCGCCTTGAGTCGCTCGGCGATCGTTTTCGAGGGCCGCGGCTTGGAGAACACGATCTTCGAGTCCGCCGCGTGCGCTTCGTTGGTGCGATGGAAAGCTGTCTGCGTCGGCGTATCGTTTGCTGAAGCGGAGGGCTGATTGACACGGGATGCGGGCGTCGAGGTCGGCATCGTAATCTCGCCCAGATATTTTTGCTTCACTTGATCGTGGTTGACGATCTGCTCGGCCGTGCCACTGCACAGGATTCGACCTTCGCTCGCCACGTAAGTTCGGTGGGCCGTTTGCAAGATCTCACGAGCCGCGTGGTCGGTAATCAGTACCGCGATCCCGGTCGTGGCTAGTTCTTCGATCACGCCCTGAACACCCTGCACGGTCACTGGATCGATTCCCGCGAAAGGTTCGTCGAGCATGATGATCTTCGGGTCGGACACCAGGCACCGAGCGATCTCCAGCCGCCGCCGTTCACCGCCCGAAAGATTACCCGCTTTTGATTTGCGAATGTGGGTGATCTTGAATTGTTCCAACAGTTCCTCGGTGCGGCTTCGCTGTTGCTTGCGCGAGAAACCGAGCAACTGCATCACCCCACGCAGATTATCTTGAACGGAAAGCTTGGCAAAAACGCTTGATTGCTGCGGAAGATAGCCCATGCCGCCCTCGCGACTGCGTTCGTGAAGCGGCCAAGTCGTAACGTCGGTGCCTTGCAGGTACACGCGACCTCGGTCTGGTTTGACCAAGCCACACATCATCTTGAACGACGTCGTTTTGCCCGCTCCATTGGGACCCAGCAGGCCAACGATCTCGCCAGGATCGACCTTTAGTGAAACGCCGTCGACCACGCGTCGGCGGCCGTAGATCTTGACGAGGCCTTCGGCTTCTAAAATTGGCATGTGGGATCCTTCCGCAACAAACGCTGCGATTTTCTGGAGCGCATTTCAAAACGACATTTCTTAACCCGACGCGTAAGCGAGGGCCTTAATTCCTCGACAGTTCTTCCCTCGCTCACCCGTTGGGTTGCGGTTTTGAAAGGCCCTCTAATCAGCGAATGAACTTCATGCTTTCAAAATTTGGAAAGTAACGTACGGGCGTATTCTTTGTGTGCGGCCAGTAGATGAACATGGCTCGACCGATCAGCATCTGGCGATCGACATGGTGCGGGCCATCCCAAACGCGACCGTCCAAGCTGTGCGGACTGTTGTCACCGCAGGGTAGGAACTCGTCCCTCGCGTCGTCTTCGTAATCCAGCAGCGTGAACATGGGCGAATCATTCCGTTTGGCCTTTTTGAAAAACGCCACGTTATTGGGCTGCGACCATAGCTCGGGCGTTCGATAGATCTTCAACAGATCCCCGATGTCTTGGCTTCCTAAGCCCGTTTCGTTGCCCAGCCAACTGCTGAACTGGTTGCCGCGAACCGACGTGTAATACACGTCGCGTAAGACCTTCAGGCGATTGACTGACAGTTTCCCACTCACGAAACCGATGCCTAGGGGCTCTGCGTCACCCGCGTCATCAGGCGACCAAGTTGGAATCGGGATCTCGTTTCGTTTAAACGTCGCCGCGTCAAACTCGACCAGTTCGTCGTCGATCCACAGGTTGATTCGATCGTCCGCATTCACGTAGCGAACCGCGTAAGAGCCTGAGCCCCGCAAGCCGGTGGCTGCCGACGGCGCCGTTTTTGGTGTTTTACCGGCCGCATCGAAGAATCTCACGTCCGGATCGTCGCAACTTAGTTCAGCCCGCCCCGTTGCAACGTCAATCTCGCAACGAAAGTGTGCGCCGCCCTCGACGACGTCGAGCAACAGCGTTCCTTGATTGGAGTCGATATTGATTTCCGCTTCGAGGCCGATGTCGCCCACCCAATGCAGGCCGTCGCTAAAATCATCGTTCTTGACTGTGCGACGGGGGTTGTTGGGATCGACGATCAAATAAGTTCGATCGTTGTAGCTGTAGGAATCTCCGATCAAGCAGCCTTTGGTAAGCGTGTCTGGTCGCATCCGTTCTGGCAACACGCCCCGCTTGACTGCTTCCCACTCGTGTTTGAGCGGTCGCAGATGGCGGTAGCGAATGATCTGCTCGCCATCCGTTCCGTTCAGGTGGAATGATGGAATCCCGTTGGTGACCTGTGGCTCTAGCGGGCGATCCGCTGCCCAGTCACTCCAACGAGAAGGCCAGTTTACTTTTTCCAACTGTGGACCGATGTAGTGTGTGTCATCCACGACCTGCATCACCGCCAACAGTTTTTCGGGAGGCTTCCGAGTGATCGATCTGGTCCATTTGTCTTGCTCCCCCGGGACCTGTTCCATCGTGTAGATGTCACCGTTCTCGATCAGCAAGTTGTCGCCCGGCAGGCCAACCAGTCGCTTGATATAGTTTTGCTTGCCGTTGTTTGGGTTCTTGAAAACGATCACGTCGTACCGCTGCGGGTCTTCGGTGTCGTAGACAAACTTGTTGACAAGAATCCGGTCACCATTGTTGGTGCGATGGTCGGGCACCTGTCGAGGTTGCAAATCAGTCTCGTGCTGGCAGATCGGACAATAGGTTGATTCGACGGAAGCATTCGAGTTAAACGAAGTCCCGGCCATGCCAACACCTGTGCGATATCGATAGCGGCAGTGGTCGCATTCAAGGTCCAGATGCTGACCTTGCAGCGAAGGAGCCATCGACCCCGTTGGGATGATGAACGCCTCGGCCTCAAAGCCGCGAAACATCAACGCAAGCACGATCGCTACGATAAACGACTCGATCGTCTCCCGTACGCCAAAGTCACGGAAGAAGCCGAACAGTCCGCTTTGACGATCGTCTGCGGAAATTTGCTTCTTGGGTTCGTCGGTCTTCGTTTGGCCTGTTGATTGGCTGCCGAACGGGCGACGTGGGTTGCGTTTGTTCATAAAGCGAACATGGGTTGGTTGTGTTTCGTTTTGAAGCGAGCGTGGGTGGGACGCGCACTCGTAGCCACATTTTATCAGTTTTTCCAAGAGCAGCCTACGCGGTTTGCACCAACAAAACGCTGCCGGCGGCTACGGATCGGTCGCCTTTTGTCCAATCACTCGGCCCAGCAATCGGCTGCCGTGCACCGCTGGTTGGGGCCAGTGTCGCGAATCGATCGAGACCGGGACATTGTCGCCCAGCAATAGAAATTCACCTACACCTGTCCGCAGTTCAGGGGCTCCGCTGACCGTTCTGTCGGCCATCACGTCAAAGTAATGGATGTCACGCCACAGCTGCAGCCGGTGAATCGTAAGCTTTGGCGAGTGACCTCGGATCAGAAACGGAACGGTCGAGTAACCTCGTTCGCCCGACACTTGCAGGTTAAACCGCACGACTTCCTTTCCATTCAGCCACGCGATTACCCGTCGGTCGAAAGTGATGACTTCAATCACATGCGCCATGTTCCGGTCCGATGTCTGACTGGAAGCGTCCACACGCGGCAGCGGATGCGAGTTTCCTTGGTGGGTCGCTTGGTTCTGAGCAAAGTCAAAATCCAACACGTGCGTTTGATGGTCAAGATTTAGCTCAATCGAGAATCGGCACGCAGAAGAAAACTCGAATGTTATTGCGATCCAAAAATCGTTTGTTGGATTGAGTGAGCGACTAACGAGCGTGTTTGTGGCGTACCAATCTTCCAGCGTTACCGGTTGGTTTGTTGCTAACTTGGTCGCCACACAACGTCTTGGATGGAATCGCAGGCACTCATTTGCTGCATCGCTAACATTGCCGTCGAATGTGAAGGATCGGCCTGCCGTCCACGCTTTCGAGGCCGGGTCGATTCGAAGTTGTGGCGGGCTGTCGCTGGCGACAAACTGTGAGTCGTAAACGGGAATTCGCATTTGTCGGGCAACTGCGGGCGACTTGCGGACGAGCTTATTGTCAACCAAAACATCGCCATGTAAGAAACGGATCGTTTCACCGGGTAATCCCAAGATTCGCTTGACGAACGCGGGCTCGCTGGCCGTCGGTTCCGTCGCGACGACTTGCCACCGAGCGTATTCGCTAAGCTTGCCCGGCAAAACGGAGACTCGGTCGGCCGGCTGTCGTTCTGATTTCGCACGTGAGATCGAACGGCTGCCACAGTTTGGGCAACGCGCCCTCGCGAACTCGTTGGTTTTCGTTTCAACAGACTCAGCGGCGGCTTTCGCGCTGGTCGAGAGTCGAAACGGAAACCCGCAAGCCTGGCATTGCAACGCATCGTGCTCGCCCCAAAGCGTGGGGGCCATGGAGTCCCCGACGACGATCGCCTGTCGCTGGTTACTTGTCTCAAACTCGCAGCCTGTGTTCACAAAGGCAATTGAAAATGCGGGCAGTGCTAGTCGGGCGAGCAATTTCAACGTCGGTACTTTTGCGTCAATGAAAACGGATCGGTCTGCGGTGTGGCGAATCGTCAAACGATCGCGTACGATGATTGTATGCTTGGTTGTCGATCTGATCGACGGCTGTGACCGCCACTTGTGTTACCTCATGGATTCGGCAACCGATGTCCAAGGCAAAGATTCAGTTCGCTCCGCTGGTTTTGATTGCGGCCGCGTTGTTGGTGCCGATCGTCCCGTTCGTCATATTCGGTCCTTGGTTAGAGGCTCACGTGATTGCGTGGCTCGAGGCGACTTTTGTTTCCGACCGTCCGCTGACGGTGGTTGCTGCGACCACGGTTCTGTTGTCGGCAGACATTGTTTTACCGGTCCCGTCGAGCGTCGTATGCACTTTCGCCGGTCGAGCGTTGGGGATGCTAACGGGGTTAGCGGTGAACTGGTTGGGGCTGAATGTCTCGGTCATGGTTGGGTATTGGTTAGGGCGTGCCTTCGGTGGGAGCGTCGCGAAACGACTCGTTGATGGAACGACGCTCGAGCATTTGAAAACCGGAGATGGCTTGCATGGCCAGCAAACAACCGCTTGGTTCCTAGTGATTTGTCGAGCGGTCCCGGTGCTGGCTGAGGCGAGCGTTCTGCTGGCAGGGATGCAGCGTTTGCCCGCCACGCGTTTCTATCCCCCTGTCGTGTTAGCCAATCTTGGCATCGCTGCGGCGTACTCAGTGCTGGGTGGTTTTGCCACAGAGCACGGCTGGTTCCCCGCAGCGGTTGCGATTGCGTGTGCCATCCCTTTGTTATTGCTGATGATGTGGAAACGATCCGACGGGCCGCGTCTTTCGGCCGTTGATCGTTGATCGCCGCGTTGCTGCTATGTCTGAAATCAAATTTGAAGTTCATCAAGAGTGAAACGAAAGCAATATGCCTGAACCGCAAACGCTTGACCATCCGTTGGTCCAATGTCACCTGACGCGACTTCGTGATCGGAACACGTCGTCGTCTGAGTTTCGTCAATCGGTGCGAAGGCTCTCGATGCTGCTGGCTCATGCCGCCACCGCCGGTTTGGAAACCTCGGATGTCCCCGTTGAAACGCCGCTTGAATCGGTAACGGGAAAGGAGCTGGCTCACCGGATTGGCTTGGTGCCGATTTTGCGAGCCGGTGTCGGCATGGTCGAGCCCATGTTGGACTTGATCCCAACTTCGGAAGTCTGGCACCTGGGTATGTATCGCGATGAGGCAACGGCTCAACCGGTTCACTACTACAGTAAGTTGCCACCAGCGAGCCCAGTCGATATCGCGTTTGTGCTCGACCCAATGCTGGCTACCGGCGGATCGGCTTGCATGGCTGTCGAGGCGATTAAGGCTTGGGGCGTTAAGAACATCAAGATGCTCTGCGTTATCGCGGCGCCCGAAGGCGTCGCGCGGTTGCAGGCCGAGCACGAGGATGTGGAAATCCATGCGTGCGTGATCGATCGATGCTTGAACGAAGATCATTTCATCTGCCCCGGGTTGGGCGATGCCGGCGATCGGATTTTCAACACGTAAAACGGCTGGCGGTCCCGGTTTTTCCCGTCAGTTTCGGGCGGGGCCACATTCGGCCTGAATTCGGTTGCGTTTGCCGTTACGTGAGCTACGCTTCCTCGTTCATCTATTCTTCCTCTCGAACGAGCCCTGCCGTGGTTGGCTTCCTAGGTTTACCGATTCGTCTTGTGGGAATCGTCCTGATGGTCGCCTTTGCCGTGCGAGCAATGGAGCCGCTGCGTTCGATGCAGGTGACCCTCGGAAGAATTTCAACTGATCCCGGAAGCGCCGTCACCGGGTTGGGCCCGGTCGCAGTCGCGCCGTCGAATGATGGATCGTCGTTGTTGCTTTCCTTGGGCCTAGGCCTCATTGCGATCATCGCCATTTGGTTGATCTACCAAACGTGGCAGCAGCATATCGGTTTGGCCAACGGCGAGCTGCGCAATCGGCGTACGAGAGCTAAATCGTAGCATTCGATTGCGATTGGCGAACGTTGGAAGGCCACGGCTTCCCAACCGCTGCCGATACGCCAACGACTACTTAGGCGTTCATGCCTCAGTGATTCGTTTGGCGTATCCGACTACGGTTGTTAGTTCCGCAAGCCAAGCTTCGTCACACAACGATCTCGTAGCCCTTGCGCTGTTTTCGCTCAATGAATGAGTTGGCTTGTTCATCGTCGACGAAAGTTTCAGTCTTGGGGTCGAAAGTTAGTTTGCGTCCCAGTCGCATGGCGATATTGATTGCATGGCAAACGTTTAGCATGCGGTGATGAGACTGCATGTCCGATACAGGCTCGGTTCGATTCTTGACGCAGTTGAAGAAGTTCCGGGCGTGAACACCTTCATTCTCGATGTCGTCGCTTTTTAGATCTGGGTCGGTGTACAGATTCGCGATTGCATCTTCGGCGAGAGGATTCTCTTTCAACTGCTCAACCGGCTTGCCCACGATTTTCCCTCGGTTGACCAAGAAGCGACCCTTGTCGCCTGCGAACATGACTCCGTTATCAAAGCCGAGGCCAACATCGTTCGCGTTGTGGCAAACCATCATCTCGACACCGTCGGCAAACGTGACGAGCACTTGAAACTTGGTGGCACAATTGAAGCGGTCATTGCTTGTCGGCATGCCGTCTTTGAAATCGACTGGGTGCGTGACCTGCTGTGGGTCGATCGTGACATGACCAATGTCGTCGCCGAACTTGTCCAACGCCCACATCGCGATATCCACGTGATGAGCACCCCAATCGGTGAGCTTGCCGCCCGAGTACTCGTAAAACCACCGGTAGTATCGATGGGCACGTCCGAACGGGAAACCTGCTCCCCAGCCATGTTGATCGACGACATCCGGCGCCTGTCGGTAGTCCACCATTGGGCACTGGCCAAGCCACATGTCCCAGTTCAAATGCTTGGGCGGATCCACAACCGGTAGCGCATCGCACTCGCGCGATCCCCCGATGGCGACCGTAACTCGTTTGACGTTGCCAACCCGATTGTCACGAACCATTGCGACCGCTTGAGCGAACTTTTTCCCCATCTCGGTCCGCTGTTGCGTTCCGACTTGAATGACTCGCTTGGTTTCTTTCTGCACCTGAAGGATCTGTTGGCCTTCACGGATCGTGAGCGTCACAGGTTTCTCACAGTAAACGTCTTTCCCGGCTTTCATCGCATCGATTGCGATCTTTGAGTGCCAGTGATCCACTGTGCCAATGAAGATGACATCAATGTCTTTGCGATCGAGCACCTTTCGGTAATCTTCGTAAACTGGGATCGCAATCGATCGGTTTTCCTTACGGTGCGCTTCGATTGCAACCTGCAGGGCACGGCCCGCCTGAAGGGAATCAACATCGCAAATCGCTCCGCACGGTCCGAACTGCAGCCCGATCGGACCGTGATAAGTATGGTAGCGGATACCAGTACCAATAAAGCCGATCACCGGTTGCTCATTCTTTTCACGAAACGAAGCAGCGCTCGACACGGTGCTGAGTCCGCTGGTGAAGTAGCCGCCAGCCACGGTTGCTCCGGCTGACTTCAAGAACGTTCGGCGATTTGATTTCATGGTTCGGAAGCTCCATTTTGGTTTGAAGATCGAGAGGGTTCAGTGTTGAGGTTTGTTACTGGCATCGGTCGAAGACCAAAACAAACGCTATCCCATAGCGAAACCGGTTTCGATAACGCCCGACTGTTTATAACACGCGGCAGGCGAGTTGAAAATACAGACGAGTCCTGCTCGGGGAGAAGTTTCGCGGCCAACATCAGTCTTGCCCTGAGGTTTGCGTTGAGGCTAGTTTAGGGCGTCGGGTTGCTTATTGGTTACGTTTTTCGTACCCAGTCGGATTCGCGGAATGCCAATCCCATGCGGTTTGGATAATGTCACGCGGGTTGGTGTACCGCGGACTCCAACCGAGCACTTCACGGGCTTTCGATGCGTCGGCGACTAGTTCTGGCGGGTCGCCCGGACGTCGATCACCCTCCACAGCCGGAATCGCGTGCCCCGTTACTTTGCGGCAGGCCTCGATGATTTGACGAACGCTAAATCCGTTACCTGTACCGAGATTGACGCACAAGCCTGTCCCAAGTTTCAAACGCTCAAGCGCTGCTAGGTGCGCTGTTCCGAGGTCGTCGACGTGAATGTAGTCGCGGACGCAGGTTCCGTCCGGCGTGTCCCAGTCACTACCGTAAATCGTGACATGCTCGCGTTGACCGAGTGCAGTTTGCAGAACGATTGGGATTAAGTGAGATTCCGGATCGTGGTCTTCACCGATGCCACCGTCGGGTGACGCTCCGGCCGCGTTAAAATACCGCAGGGCTGCGTAACCAAAATCGTAAGCATGAGCGTAGTCGGACAGGGCTCTTTCGATCGCCAGCTTGGTGAACCCGTACGGATTGACGGGTTGCTGAGGCGTCGTTTCGCTGATCGGCACGACTTCTGGTTCGCCGTACGTCGCGCAGGTGCTCGAAAACACAATCCGCTTCACGTCGGTGGCCCGCATTGCTTCGAGCAGCTCAAGCGTAGCCGACACATTGTTCAAATAGTACTTCGCCGGCTCGATGACCGATTCGCCCACTAATGCGCAGGCTGCGAAGTGCATGACGGCTTCGATGTCGTGATCGCGGAGCGTGTTAATGACCAATTGGCGATCGGCCATTTCGCCGACGATCAACTCACCCGCCGTTACCGCTTGGCGAAAGCCAGTGGATAAGTTGTCCAGCACGAAAGGAGTGTGCCCAGCAGCAGCCAACAAACGGACCATGTGCGATCCGATATAGCCCGCGCCGCCAACGACTAGAACGTTCATGAGTTTTGGAGACTGGGGTGGAAGTGAACGATTGAGGTGAGTGAGGGGAGTTTTCGGTTTTGAAATTTGAACGAGTGGTCAAGTGGCGATCGAAAGCCGAGCTGCCTCCAAACGTAGACGAAAATTCTTCGTTCTCATACCGTTCAGGATGTTTTGACGACAAACTGACTAGCCCCCTGACAGAGGAGCGTTTCGGTCAGTTGTATAACGCTCGTAACTCCGATAACGCCCGTAACTCCGCCCCAATCTGATTCGGTGGCCGTCGGATTCAGTGTCAATCGCGTTCGAATCAGTTTAGTTGCCCACGTCAATCTGGGTAGTTCCGCAGTTCAACCTTCCTGGCTTTCCGTCCCCATAACCACGATTGGACGACCGATTATCGCCCGCGAACTGGCGTGAAAACAGCCAGAGCCGTTTCGATGACGTCCTCTTCGACCAAAACAACTGCTGTGTCACCCGCCGACAGACGATCGGATGCTCCGGGGACGCGAACATAATCCTGCTGGATGACGGCGACGATCAAGCACCGATCTGGCAAGCCAAGGTCCGCTAAGGTTGATTCAGTGGCGGGCGAGCCATCGACCACGTCGATCTCCAGCACGTTGATCAATCCGCCCGGCATTTTCGTGCGGCTGATGATGATGCCGTCGTTCAAGTAGGCCGCGACCTGTCGAGCCATGACTTCGCGCTCGCTGACGGCTAGATCAATACCTAGCTTTTCGATGACGCTCGCGTAATCAGGACGATCGATCACCGTCATGATCTGCTTCGCACCTAGGTCATCTGCCTCGACACCCAGCATCATGTTGTCTTCGTCATCGCCGGTACACGCAACAAACACATCCGCGTTGCCGACCCGTTGTTCTTCAAGATTCTCACGTCGTCGAGCGTCACCGTGGACTACGGTCGAGTGCTCGAGCAGGCTGGCCAGAATTTGACAACGCGCCTCGTCCGATTCAATCACCATCACTTTGCAGCTTTCGCGCTCAAGCGTTCTGGCTAGTTGCAGTCCCGTTTCGCCACCGCCGGCAATCACGACTCGCTTGGCCGAACTGCTGCCACTTTTAAACAGGCTTCTGACGGATTTTACGTCTTCTGGGCGACTGAAGACGGTTACCTTGTCACCCACCTTAAACTGGTCATCGGCTGCCGCGATCCAAAACCGCCTTTCGCGCTGGATCATTCCGATGCGCACGTTCGACGGCAAGCCAAGATCCCGAATCGGTTTGGCAGTCGCAGCGCCTTCTTGGCCGACGATCAGTTCCTGCACCTCCAGCCCGCCCCGCGCAAACTGCTCAACGACAACGCTGCCGGGATCGCGAATCCCACGAGCCAACTCGATCGCGGTTAAGTGTTCGAGCGAGAGCATTCGATCGATTCCAAAATGCCGCTGATAGTCAAACGTGCTCAGGTCGCGGAACACCGGTGAGTAAACTCGGGCGATCGATCGTCGGACACCCATCGCTTTGGCCATGCTGGCCGCGACGATGTTAACTTCATCCTTGCCCGTGACGGCCAGGCAAATGTCGGCCGTGCCAATCCCGGCCTGAAAGAGGACACTCGACTGCGACGCGGAACCAACGATTGCTCGAACGTCTAGGCTCTCGTTAATCACCCGGACCATTTCCGGATCGAGATCGACGACGGTCACGCTATGGTCCAAGCGGCAAAGTCGGTCAGCGATTGACGTGCCGACTGTTCCCGCGCCCAAAACGACAATGTTCATCTTCGCGAGGCCCTCGGCATATTCTTGGTGAATGCGCGCGACGTAAACGCGGCATGTTATTATTCGTCGTCGTTGACAGAATACTGAAACGTTAAAAAGTGATACCCAGTATCGTCAGTTGTCACGATCACACCAGCGGGCGGGAAGTATTTTTTGAACTGCTCGTAGTCGGGAACGGGTTCCTCTTCTACCGCCGTTAGCAACGAAGCTAGCCACGGCAATCGCTCGGCCTGTTCGTCGGCCCAGTCTTTGGATCGTTCGTCGGTCAGCAGTCGAATAAGGTCGCGCATGACGGGTTCAGGGTTGCTCCACATGACTGCACAGGGCATGTCGGAATCCGCGGCATTCAGTAGCGTGTCCATTCGCTCATGATACTGATCGTTGTCGGCCAGCATGTCGGCGTCACCTTGGCTAACGTCGATCAAATGATGCATCATTTCAACAGAGTCACTGACGATCACGTGGTCATCGAGGATACTATAGGTGGGATATGGCATGCGAAAGGAATCGTTAGTACCCTCGCGGCCCCGTTTCTCTCGGCGTTCCTGCGAACGCTTCTCCATGTCTTCAGCGGACGCCATCGTCCATACGGAAACGCCTTGGTGATCTGATTTTGGCCATGGCTCCGCGTTCTCGTCACGCTTTCGCATCCTCGCTCGCGCGTACTCCATGATCGTCTCGAGTACCTTTTGTGCTTCCTCGGAGTCTTTCACTCCGATTGCCAGTGCTTGGCACGTGTTGTTCATCAGGTATGGGCTGTCGGGCTGTGACCACTGAAGATGAGTGATTCGACCGGAGAGTTGGTTGATCACATCCGTTTCAAGATCGAGTTCGAAAGTGTCGCGAAACTGACCAATGAATTCAGATTCAAAATGGCCTTCACCCATGAAGGTATCGATCATTTTTTGAACTTCGACAAAGGCCTTTGGTGGGTCCCAGTGAGTGTTGGAGTAATTGATGATGTTGTTGGGAACGAAAGGTTGAGGTTCGCTTTCCCCCGGCTTGAGCGCTAAAACTTCAAGCACGCCTGATTTTGGGTTAGCAAGCAGCAGATGTGAGTGCATGACTACTTTGAACTGCTCGTTGTGCAGATCTGCACTAGCACCGAAACCTAGTACGCCGTCGAGCCCCACTGAGGGCAAGAAATTCATGGCTGTCAGAACAGCCGTGTTACCACGAAAACCACTGCGGGCGAGCGACAGTGGATCGATGAAGAATCGAAACTCGGGTTGAACGTCTGCCGTGTCGCGGCAGCGGTTCATGATCGTGATGAACTTTCGGTTTTGTGATAGTGGACGAACCTTCGCGACCTCCCGGCCCTCCCAACGTTCAAGAACGGCTAGCAGCTCGGACTTTGAAGTGCAGCCAACGAAAAAACCGTCGCGGGTAAACCAATTAAGAACTCGATCACCGAATTCAGGAAGAGTTACTTGGGCAGAGCCAATCTCGATACCTTCTGCGGTGGTTTCCGATTCGATGGTTTCCGATCCGATCGAAGGGTCTTCGTTAGCTAAAAGGTTTTCTTCAACTCTTTGCAAAAGGCTCTCGGCTGCTAATTCGGCAGATTCAGATTCGGGGTCGATGTCAATCGCGATCAAAAACTCAAGGTCCTTTCTACGTGGCGCGATCACCGCGACCGTCATTTCGCCTGTCGGTAGCTCTTGAATCTGCTGAATCGACAAGCCGACCTCATCCTCAATCTGGTCGTACGCCGTTTCCGCTTCTTCGTACATCCGATTTAAAAATGGTGAGATATTCTCGTCCTCAAGTAGCTCATTCCCGATCAGTTTCGGGATGGATTCTTGAACGTTGTCAACCTGAAAGTAGACCACGGTGGTTTCGGGCAGCAGGTCCTCGGTCAGTGGCCGCTCGGTAGCTTGCTGAGCGATGGCAGGCGCCTGCAGCGAAAACGCGGACGTCACGACAATGGCGATGCAGCCGATCAGGGCACGGACTCGTTGCGGGTTGGCGGTGGGTGGTGAAAGCATAATGTCCTAGGTTCGAAAATGGTTCCTGTAAGTCGTGGGTGATCCGTTCGTCCGTGCCACCTGAATCTTGGGCAAAGCCGCATTCACAGCGAATAGTAACGTCGGTTGCACTGGTGCTTTCACGTACCGGACGGCGGGCGCGGACGTGTCAAACCGACGACGATGGTGCCAGCAATCAACGCAAAGCCCCGTGTTTCGCTGCCGTATCGCTAATTGTAACGCTTTTTCAAGCGTTGCGTCTGCCCGAGCCGATAAGATTGGGGATCAGAGGCCGGTGGTTTTTAACCTGCGGAAAACAAAATGCGACTTCGAATTATTCTTCTGCTTTTCACTTCGTTGGTGATTTCCTCGTCCGCTGACGCCCGGCAGCTGACCGGCGGCGGCTTTGATGGTGACGGACCCGTGGCGGATGTTCCGGGGAATGTTAGCAACGAAACTCCGACCACCGGCGGCGTCACCGGCGGCGGTGGTGGTGGCCAATCCGGTAGCGACGGGATGGTCGAACCTACGGTGTTGGATCTAGGGGGGGACATCGAAGACACTCGAAACCAAGGTTTCGTCGGTGCGACATCCGTCGGCATCCAAGAACGCGGCTTCGTCGGGGCGACGTCCGAAAATAGCGGTCCACCCTTGTCCGATGGCGGGACCTTTGGGGGTGGCGTTAACGGCAGCGGAACTCAGGCGGGCGGCGGCGGTGGTCGCCAGGGCGGCGGTTTTGGAAACGGGCTTGGCGGGTTCAACGGTGGCTTTGGCGGCCAAGGTCTTGGCGGAGCTGGGACGCAGAACGGGTTTGTGGTGATACGGCAAAATCTGCGAACCAATTTGGTGCCTAGGTTTTATGCGCCCGCAGTCAATGGACAGCAAACAGCAATTCGCTTTCAACAACGAATCGCTCGACAACCGATGCCGATCGCTGTTGCTAGCCCAAGCGTGGCGATGCCCGGCGGGATCCAGCTTGCCCCGGCAATGCAGCTCTTGCCAGTCGCGCCGATGGACTCGGTTCAAGTCATTATCGAGAACCGCACGGCGACATTGATCGGCCGCACGGAGACGCTTGAAGAGCGTGATCGTTGGGAGCGGCAGTTACGTTTGGAGCCCGGAGTGGATCGGATTGTCAATCAAATCGAAGTGTCGAACTAGCGTCGATGCCTTCGATCAGCGATACCGTTTTAATTTCCGTGTGGCCTCTGCACGATTTGCATGGCAGCGTGCGACGGTTTGAAAAACGCTGCGACTTCATTGAATGATCCAATGCCGTGTGATTGGTTTACTTCGCGACGTAATCGATCACCAATACCTTTTCGATTTTGCCTTTGATCAACGCAACAAACTCTTTGTGAGTCGGATGAGGTAAATACTCATCGCGGCCTGCGGCGTCTTCAAAGGTCACGATAAAGCAATGAGTGAATCCTTGGGCCTTGTTTTCGCTACTGATGTCTGTTCCGTGCTCAAAGTCGATGATTGAATCAATTTGTTTTGGTAAGGCAGAAAAAGCACTGACGATTTCGGTGACCTCGTCTTGGGCTACGGTTTCTTTAAACTGAAACAAAACGACATGGCGTAAGGGACCAGTGGCCGTTGCCGAGCCCTCCGTGTTCGCGTTGAATGCGGAAAGCATTTGACCGGCGAGGAAACGGTTGCCCTCGACATTCAGGTGAACGCCATCGGTTGTCAAAATTCCCTCCCGAGCGTTCTCTTGGTTGACCGCTTTCAGCCGGTCGATAAACGCTTTTCTCAGATCGAGAAGAGGCGTGCCTGTTTCGGCGGCAACCGAGCGGGACAGGTTCGAAAACTGCTCGAGCATGGCGTCCATTTCATTCGAGCCGTTGGTTTTCTCACCAATGACCGTCGGAGTGCAGAGAATGGTTTTCACGTTTGCGGCATCGAGTTTTGCAATTAGGGATTTCAGCCCAGATTCAAAAATGGCCGGCGGCGTTCCCGTGCTTGGCTCGTGCTGCGAATGCCACACATCATTGATGCCAATGTAGATGACAACATGCGTTGGTTGCTTGTCGAGAACATCGCGTTGGAGTCGTTCTTGCAGATCCGGAACCTTGTGCCCGCTGATACCTGCGTTGATGATTTCCACGTCGTTCAGGCCTGCTCCTTTGATTCCGGTTTCAAACAGAGTCACATAGCCGGTCGCTTGACGGCCTTGTTCTGTGATCGAATCGCCCAAAAATACGACGCGATCTCCGTCTTTTAGTGAAAACAGTGATTGAGTATCGGCTGATAATTCCGTCACGTTCATAAGAGCTCCAGTCGTCAGCACCGCCGCCAAGACCGCTGGCTGGCAGGCCGCTAAGAACGACATACAGAAATGGGTGAGGTGAGTGAGGTTTAAGACTTTTGGGGCAGGCACGGTTGAGTTCATCGTTTCTCACTGGCTAGGAATCATAACGGTTGGCATGAAGCTGAGCTGCGGGTAGGCCCAGATAGTCCGTTTAACCTAACACATTTCCGGCAGTCGGAAGGATATTTGCGGGCTCTTGCACGCGGGGCTTCTTGCTCGATTGGGTGGATGATTCAGAATTTTTAAGAAACTGATATACTCGTGCGAGCCGATCACTAATCCGGTGGGTTTCATTCGCAGGCCCGTCGACCTATCGCTTGACTGAATACGAGTATCCCATGAATCACCCATCACGACGTTATTTTCTGAAAGTGGGCATCGCCACGGGCGTTTTTTCGAGTTCGATCGCGAGCAACCGATCGTTGTGGGCCGCTTCGGATAGCGACGAAATTCGGTTGGGTTTTATCAGTTGCGGTAGCCGCGCGACGCATTTGATGAATCAGTTTGATCGGGTCGAAGGCGTGGTCGTGACGGCCGTCTGCGACCCGGACGCAGAGCGGTTGGGAAAGGCTCGCAAACGCTACCCGAAAGCCAAGGGCTTTTCGGATATGCGGGATCTGATCGAGGGAGATTTGGTGGATGCGGTTGTGATTTCAACCTGCAATCACTGGCACTGTTTGGCCGCGATCTGGGCCATGGAGGCAGGTAAGCATGTGTACGTCGAAAAGCCGTTGTCGCACACGCAGTGGGAAGGCGAGCAAACGGTTGCGGCCGCGCGAAAATACAAGCGAGTCTGTCAAATCGGAACCCAACAACGCTCTGATCCGATGCAGGCCGAGATCAAACAATTCCTCCACCAAGAAAAAGCGTTGGGCAAGATCGAATCAGCACGTGTCAATCGTTACGGCATTCGACGTCCGATCGGGAAACGCACCGATCCGCTGAAAAAGCCTGGGTCAGTCAACTATGATCTCTGGTTGGGGCCGGCAGAAGATCGAGACATCAAGCGATCTAATTTTCACTACGATTGGCATTGGGACTACAACACCGGTAACGGCGAGATGGGCAACTGGGGTGTCCACGTGCTTGATGATGTCCGGAACAACATCTTCCTGGACACGGTGTCGCTCCCTAAGAAAGTGATGGGAGGCGGCGGTCGAGTGGCGTGGGACGATGCAGGTGAAACCCCTAACGCTCACTTCGCCTACTTCGACACTGGCACCATTCCGGTCGTGATTGGCTTGAGCAACCTTTCGAACAGCAGAGGAGAGAGCAAAACGGTTTCCAAGCATCCGGGGCCCGGCAGTGGGTACATCGCTTATTGCGAGGGAGGCCGTCTTGAGGGGCAACGTGGGATGGCTCAGGCGTTCGACGGGGACGGCAAATTGATCAAGTCGTTTGGCGGCGGGGAGTATCGGGGTAAGGGTGGAAGCTTTCTGCACATGCAGAATTTCATTGACGCGGTGCGCAATGATGACTCGACAATGCTGAACGCGGATATTCAAATCGGTCATGACTCGACCGGCTGGTGCAACTTGGCCAACATTACCTATCTAGCCGGCCAGCCTTTCCGTCACACCGACGCGGCCAACGTTGATGCGGATGTTTGGACTGGGCTGGTAGGCGAAATGGAGAGCCTGCTTGCACGTCACGATGTGGCGATCGAGAGTGACGAAATCAAACTGAGCCCCTTGTTGGAGATTGACTCCGAAACCCAGCGTTTCACGGGTGAGCATGCCGAAATGTCAAACCAGTTCATGCGACGGAAATATCGCAAAGGCTTTGAGGTTCCGGAAATCGCGTTGGTAGCTGCCGAGTAACCGCCATGGATAGGACGCCGCCAGCGTTCCGTCAGAGTAATTACGCGGCGTCCTCGTTGTCCTTGCGGTTGATGGCCTCTTCACTGATGTGGCCGTCCTCGCTAACGTCCTCGAACCGAACGCTGACTCGCTTTGACACGCCCGATTCTTGCATCGTGATGCCGTACAGAGTTGTTGCGGCGGTCATGGTTTTCTTGCTATGAGTCACAATAACGAATTTCGTCCAGCCAAGAAAACTTTTTAGCACGTCAATAAAGCGTCCGATGTTCGCCTCGTCAAACGGAGCATCGACTTCGTCCAACACGCAGAACGGGCTGGGACGAAACTGGAAAATCGCCATCAGCAGCGACACGGCCGTCAGTGCTTTTTCGCCGCCGCT
Organism: uncultured Pirellulaceae bacterium; assembly: GCA_964558755.1. GTDB lineage: Bacteria > Planctomycetota > Planctomycetia > Pirellulales > Pirellulaceae > Mariniblastus. Next base: position 27,669 of record CAZLFF010000006.1, on the reverse strand, counting down.
GAGCAACGAGTTATTAAACTCAGGCTTTCCCGGTGGCGTGGCGATGATCTCGACGCCGGCCTCTAAAGGATCAACGCCCTCTTCGAGTACGATGTCCGCATGACCGCCACCAAAGGTCTGGCGGAACAGCTTCTGAAAGTTCTGGCGGATCGCCTCGAGCGTTTCGACAAATAGCTTTCGACTATCGGCGTCGATCCGAACGATGATCTTTTCAAGCGTTTCTTTCGATTGAACGAGATCTTGGTACTGCGATTCCATCTGAGTGTAGCGGACCTCAAGCTCCTCCAGTTCGGCCAACGATTCTAAGTTGACCGAGCCAATGTCTGAGATCTGCTTGCGGAGCGAGGTGATTTCATCATCGAACTCCTCGTGTTTGTTCCGTTCCTCGTCACTAAGTTGCAAGTCAGCGTCTTCCGCCGTCGCCAAGTCGATTCCATAATCATCTTGCAACCGTTCGGCCAGTTGTTTCCGCTGCATGTTTAGCTGCTCGGCACGCAACGTGGCTTGATGAGCCTTGTCTTGAGCCAGCCTTAGCTGATCGCGGCGCCCGGACAGCTCGATTGCCAGATCGCGACGTTCGCTATCGATCTTCGTTCGCTCGGCGGTCAATTTTTGGACCTGTTCGGTTGACTCCTCACGATCCAATTGCAGCTTGCCAATCGTTTCGGTTGCCAACTCAATCGTATCGATCGCCGCCTTTAACGCGGCTGCGTCGTCGGTCTTCTGCTGGTTCAATTGATTGACGGTTTGCTGATGGCTTTGAAGTTCAGTGCGATACTGAGCCAACCGTGAATTCAAATCGGACAGCTGCTGCTCGCGCTTTGCCAGCGTCACTTGCAGTTTGGTCGACTGTTGTTCAACTTCGCCACGACGTTTCTGGGAGTCCTGGACTTTTGTCTCGTCCGTGGCAATCAACTGGTTGAGGGCCGCGATCGCAGTTTCCTGCGCGACCAAATTCTGCCGGTCGGCCGCTAGGGAATCTGTTAGTGCGGTCAGTTTGGTTTGCGCGTTGTTTGCCCCAGCGTTCGCGTGGTCGAGTCGCGTTTGCGTTTCTGAAATCTGCTCGCTGGCAGCCTTGGCTTTGAGCGATTGATCCGATAGCTTGGCCGCGAGTTCAGTGTTCTCATCGATCAGCCGCTGCACCTCCGATTCCGAGGCTTGGGTCTGCTCGTTTAGTTCCTGCGAACGGGTCTTGGTTGACTCAATTTGTTCGCTCAACCGGGCGAGTTCGCGATGGAGAGCCCGCAATTCACTTCGCCGCGACACCAACCCTAACGAAGCCGACTTCGGGCCGACGATGACCGTGCCGTCCGCTTCGACGACTTCTCCGTCGAGTGTCACAAATCGCGCAGACTTGCCATCTACGTGGGTTTGGTGCAGGTGCAGCGCGACGCCAAGTGTTTTAACGACCCACGTCCCACCAAGCACCTTTCGAATAAAGTTCACGTACCGCGGCTCGACCTGCACCAGTCGATCCGCACGGCCGATCACGCCAGTCGCTCCGTTGAGGTTTGCGGCCGGATCGGTACCAAGTGGCGTCGGGTTGTCGAGCTGAATGAGCCCGACGCGGCCGTTGACCTTGAGCGAATCGTCAGCCAGTGCGTTGACCAACCGATCGCCGTCGACGATCACGTACTGCGAAAGGTCACCCAGTGCGACGTCGACCAAGGCCGCATGTTGAACGTTTACCGCGACGACGTCCGCAACCAGTCCGATGACTTCGTTCAGTTGACCCGCTGAATCCGCCTCCGCACGCTGCAACAGCTCGCGCGCCCCGGCGTTGATGCCTTCGAGGCTTTTTTCTAGTTCTTCAATGACCTCAGCGCGTTGTGTTAGACCAGCCTGCCGATTGGTTAGCTCAGTTAATTCCTCGCCGCATTTTTTAAGCGATTCGCGATGGCCATCGTAGGTTTGTCGGGCAGCCTTGAGCACCGAATCGTGGGATTCGGCTTCCCTTTGCAGTTGCTGCTTGGAAGCTTCTAAGGATTGCAACGACTCTTGGCTACTGGTCAACGACGCAGTTAAAGCTTGAATGTCCGCGGCGTAACGTTGCTTCTCAGTCCCCAGCGTTTCCAGCTGGCTATCGGCAGCGCTAACGGCGCGGCCTATCTGAGAAATCACTTCCAGCAGACTTGTTTGTTCGGTGCGATGGGTCTGCGACTGCTCCCGAGACGTTTCAAGGAAGTGATCCAGTTTGGATAGCTCGGACTGCAGCTGCTCCAGTTGAGTCGTCCCGTCCCGAAACTCGATTTCTGCTGTGTCCGATTCCTTTTGTAACGCCTCGATGTTCTGCTTCAGCTCATCAGCTCTCGCGGTCGAACGTTCAAGTTGTTCAACTTGTTGCGCGGCGCGAGATTCAAGATCGCTTTGGCGCGACGTGTTCAGTTTAACCGAAGCCTCGGCGTCAAAGAGCTTCTCGCGAACCGCGGTCGCTGTTTCTTGGTGCTCGATCAGCCGCGCGGAGATCTCGTCGAGCTTGCCGGTGATGTCCTTCAGCCGCGTGTCCATCTCTGTGATGTCGTCCGAGAGCCGCGCGCCGTTGGATTGGTGCTGTTGGTTCTCTGTTTCAATGGTCGCAAGTTGCTGGCTAAATGACCGCCAGTCTTTCATCCCAACGTACGTCCGCAACTGCTGTAGCCGATCCGAGCACTCTTTGTAACGAGCGGCGCGGGACGCTTGAGCTTTGACGCTGCGGTACCGGCTACCGACCTCTTCGACGATATCGGCCAGACGGACAAGATTCCCTTCCACTCGCGCCAGTCGGCGCTGGGCCTCGACCTTGTTTGCTTTGAAGCGACTGATGCCGGCGGCTTCTTCAAAGATCGCACGACGATCTTTCGCGTTCGTTTGTAGCAGTCGCTCAACCTTGCCCTGCTCGATCAAGCTGTACGCATCGGTTCCAACTCCTGTGCCGCGAAACAGCGACTTGATGTCCTTTAGCCGACTCGTTTGATCGTTGATCAAGTACTCGGTCTCGCCGCTACGATAAACGCGACGCGCGACATGGACTTCATCACTGTCGTAGGCGAAGCGGCGGTCGGAGTTGTCCAGCACAATGGTCGCCGTCGCCGAATTAGCTGGCCGTCGCGCGTTCGGGCCGCTGCTGCCCTTGAAGATCACGTCCGACATGTCCTTGCCGCGCAGGCTCTTGGCCGACTGCTCGCCCAACACCCACTTGATCGCGTCAACGATGTTCGACTTGCCCGAACCGTTGGGGCCGACCACCACCGTTACGCCCGCGGGAAACTCAAATCGCGTTTTGTCGGCGAAGCTCTTGAAGCCAGCCAGCTCCAAAGCCTTTAACATCCGTTAACTCGCGAAAAGGTTTGCATGTTCGAGTGATTTTCCGACCAGCGACCAAACCAAGTGATGGACGCCGTCGTGGTGGCGGCAGAAATTCAAAGCCTCATTTTATCGGACCTGCCCAGTTTCAAACATCGCCACCCACGGACCGAAGTAGATAATTTGCGTTCGGGGGCCGGCGGCAAGTTTCTTCATCCTGTGCAGCCGCTACGGCTTACCCCGTTTCGCAGCGTTCTTCTTGAACGGCAGCAGTTTGCCCCAGTGACTTGCGGGGCGAACAAGTGAATCGCGAATCGGCTCGCTCGTCTTTTTCGCCGATGGAGTTTCTTCGGTTTCGTCAACCGCCGCGCTTGTCGTACTTGATCCCTCGCCATTATTGAACAGCGTCGGCGCGGCTTTGGCCATGTATTTGTCCGATCGCTCGGGTGGGAGTTCTAGGCTGTTTTCGCCGGGGACGTATTCACGGTCCGAACGAGGCATCGCGTTGACGACGAGCCGAGAATTAAGGGTTCCGTTTTGGCGAGCCTTACGGAACATCTTCAGTAGATCGCTGTATTCGAAACCACGCTCGACCAGTTGTTCGATCAGGTCAGCGACTCGAGTCGAACAGATTTTTTTCGAATCACTACCATCCGGGCGGAAGTGAGTGATACGTATTTTGTCATTGCCGACGGCTTTCACCGTGAGCCCCGCCGACACGTGCAAGAAATCCTCGCTAACGGTCTGCTGGTCGTTAAAGATCACGATCTCCGCGCGATTCGCACGGGAGAAATGTAACATCGCGTCGGTTTTAGATTTGATCGGGTGCAAGAAAAAGCTATCGCCAACCCATTTTCCCGCAACAACTGGCGTCTGAGACGGTTTGGCCAGCAATGCGTGAAATGCACCGTACCGCGTTTCAGCACTTGGCACGTGTAGCAGATCCTCGAGTGCATCGGTCGCCGAGGTCGCATCGATCGTCGCAAGGGCGCTCAGCGCCAGTGCTCGGAACGCCGGTTCGTCCCGGGCCGCTAGTTTTAAGATCTCAACGCCGTCGGCCTCATTTTGATAGGTAAGTGCTTGAGCGGCGTGGAACCGGACTTCGGCGTCATCGTGAGTCAAAGCTCGCTTGAGCGCCGGTTGTCCCTCGCGGCCGAGGGCTTCCAGCCGAAACGCGGCGAGTTCGGCAGTGGCAGGGGATGCCAACTTCGATTCCAGCTCTTCCAAGCGATTCACTCGCTGCTGCACCGTTTCGTTGTACGTGATGTTGCGCAGGACGTGCAGGTAGCGACCAACATTCAACCGATATTCTTCCGGTACACGCAAGTTAACTACGCGATCGGTTTTTGGCTCCGCGGCACCTTGGCGACCATCGCGTTCGATGATGCTGAAGCGATTGTTAATCGCCTGAGCGATTTCGCTGGACGTCCGAGCCGGTAGGTTGTCGACTTTGATCGAGAGCCCCATGTCTCGATCGGCGACCGCGATTCCGCCGCCGGGAATGATGCCTCGCAGAGTGGTCGACTCGTCATCGCGAGTCGAAAACGCGCTCTCGACAATAATGTCACCCTTCGCCAAACCCTTGAGCTGACCTTTCTTGACCGAGCGGCCAACTCGAGTCAGTGGTCGCAGGCGACATTGAACGGCGGTTCCGTTTTCGATGCTTGTTCCCGTGGCACCACGCGGGGTGCGGACCTCTAGGTCAAATGTTTCGCCTTTGCGAATGCCGGGCGGTAACATGCCGCGGACAAGAATCATTTCCGTGTTTTTGCTGTTGAGTAGCTTGCGAGCGTTGTCGACCTCGCGTCGCGACGAAAGTTCTTTGAGCAGTTGCTCGCGTTGTGGGCTGGGGCCGGGGCTACTGCCAGTTCCATCCAAACCCGTCGCGATACTTAGGCCCTCGATCGGCGCGTAGTTGGTCCCCCAAAAGCGACACGTTTTTCCGATGTAAGTCGGACCGTCGGGAACCACCGTCTTGGCGGATTTGTCTTCCACCGGAATGGGCTGATCAGGACTCTGCGCCCGATTGACGATGCTTTTACAACCGAGCGAACTCGTTAGTAAAAGCGTGATCGCTGCCAGCGTGATCAGTGGCAGTGACGAAGTTGAGCACCATCGCGTTGCATTTCGCTTAATCATTTGTCGCCTTCCATGGCTGTCTGAGTCGCGATCCAAGCCATTGAAGCGCACGTTCACCCAAAAACGAACGTATCTTGTGCCTCAAGGTTCCACAAAGACTACGAATGCCAGCAAACGGCGTCAACGTGAGAAGGTGCTAGCGGCCAACGAGGCGTGCCGGTTTTGCGCTCGTATCACCGATCGCAACGAAGTTTCAGCCGGACGTTTCCGCGACGTCCGGTTAATCGGTGGTCTTCGATTCTGGATCCGAAGCATCGGTGGATGACTTCGCGTCAAGCTCTTCCGGCGTATCGGCCGCGCTGGATTGATTCATCTGTAGCCGATGAATTGCGAGATTGATAACCGATGACTCTGCCGGCAATGCGGCAGGAATGGTTACTTCAGCCAACGGTTCTCGCTTAAAACTGACTCGGTTCGCCGCGTTGATTCAATTTCTTCGCCGTGCATTCGCGTCCGTCGTTGCTCTTCTTCGGACTCGGTCCAGGCCGTCGACTCGTTTGCGAAAGCGATGTCGAGCCCTCGGAAATCGACGACCTCTGATCGGCTAAGTGACGCCATGGCGGTTGGCACCGGCGGCTCGATCGACTGACCTAGATTCTCAACGACGATTGCCGCATCGTTGAGCACGTCGACCGCCCCATCACCATTGAAGTTGCCCATCCCCCAGGAAGGATTGTCAGTGAGCCCCAAGTGATTCACGACGGAAGCGGCGTCTTGGAGTACATCGACGGCGCCGTCCTGATTCGCATCACCCGGCAAGGCCTTGTAGACGTGGGTCGAAATTCCAGCAAGCAGGCCTCGGTCGTAGCCGACCGCCGTCACGTCCTCGGCAGCAAGCGTCGCGACGTAGTTTCCGGTCGGCCATTGATCAGCGAAAGGACCAAAGGTCCAGCTGGCCGTGTAGGCTTGCGGGTCGTATGAGAACGAGAACCAGTTCAGTGGGGCCGATGGTTGGCCGGCGATCTCAAAAGCCAGCTTCAAATCATTTGCGGCGACGTTCACCGGACGGTCGAAAGCAACAGAGAACGTTTCCATCTGATCCGGCCGAGTCAACAGTTCGTGCGACGTTGCCGTCCGGCCGTCACGTAAAAACGAAACGATCGTCGGAGCCGGAATCACGTCATCGACGGTTATCAAAACCGCCCAGTCTTGGTTTGTGTTGTTGGGGGCGAAGCCGAGCGATACATTGTTGCCACCGACAACTTCGGTGACCGATCCCGCTTGCAGATTGCCGCCATTTCTTGGGTCAAACCAAGCGACATTGAAGTTCCCGCTGACGCCCGACAGATCCAGATTCGTTGGCCCTCCGTTCTTCAGGTAGACGGCATAAACCTCACCTGTTTTTGAAAGCACATAATCGCTCGAGGTCGATGTTGCCGAATTGTCGTTGGTCATCTCCCAAAACGGCATTCCGTTTTCGGTAAAGAACTGTTTGGCGTACCGGGTGACGTCCCAGAATTCGTCCCGACTGCGGAAATCATCCAAGGTCAGGTCAGAGTGGTCATGCTGGTAGCCAAAGTACCACTCGTTTCCTGCTCCGCCGGCCATCAAAGTTCCCCACAATGCGTTCTTTCGCGCGTTGGTGTGGTTGGCGTTGGCGATTGAGTCGTCGTCTGGCACCAATCCGTCGTTCGCGTTCCCGGGTTCATCAACGGCAACCACCCATGGCTTGCCCGCATTGGCCGAATTGTTAACCCAAGTGAGCGTATCGCCGAATACCTCGTTGAAATTACCACTGCCCGTTTGCAGCGACGCACCCGTGTACTCTGACGCGGTGCCCAATAGCGGGGAGTAAACCTGTGATTTCTGGGCCGGGAATGTATGGAGGACGATGTTGTGGTCGTAAGGATCGAGTTCCTTAAAATGCTCGGCGAAATCCTTTCGCTGTTGCGTCGTGTTCGTATTCTCTTCGCCAACGTTCCAGTTGAGCGCTAGGTGGTGCGAAAAGCGAGCTACCAATTCGCGGTAATATAGTTTTCGCTCAAGGCCCAGCGCACCGCCGTCAAGCAGTTGGTCGTTTTCGGTTTCCTGAGTTTTAAAATGCAAGTACATGCCTTTGGCGTCCGCATGGTCGAAGACAATCTCCCACTGGTCCAGTCGCGAAACATCCATTCGCAGGCGCTGGTTGTAGTCCGTGTACGGGAACACGTTCTTGTCATCGCCGCCGATGTTCATCGTCAAAAATGAAATTGAGTTCAATTCTTCGCTGGCCAGATAGTTGACCGCGCCGATCAAGCCCTTGCCCTTTCCACCGTCCCACGTTGGGTCGCCCGCGTTCCAATCACCTACGTGTGGGGCCCAGTCTTTGATGAACTGGTCACCGTTGCCATCGTTATCAAAATTCCCGTCAAAGTCCTCGTACGCAAGCAAGTTTTCGGGGGCGTCCGGACCCTGTTTGATAAAGTACTCGCCCGTTTCTGCGTATTGCAGGTAACGTTCGCCAACGTACTCCAGCCGTCCCTTGGCTCGATTGTCGCTGCCTGTTTTGTCGGAGTCTTTGATTTCAAACAGGCCAGTTGCGCCGTCAAAGAAACCCGCCGACGATCCGGACAACGCGTTGTCGGCGACCGCAATATTCGTTCCCTGCCGAAAGGAAGCCGCATACGTCCACTCGCCCGTTTCGTCCGGCCCGAAGTGAACTCGCCACTTGTTGCCGCTGCTGGCGTTCGAGTTTGCCGCGTCACCGTCGGCTGCGTAATAGCCGGGCACGAAGTAGGTCTTGCCGGAAGCCGCATGAGTGAACGTGACGTCCAAGCGATAGTCGGTGAACGGGTTGGTCGTGGCGGTTTCACTGGTCACCGGGCCATCAAAGGTCAGCGTCGTCTTGTGCCACTTTTTTAGTTCGCCAGATATTGAAACCGAACCGCGTTGGGATTCGGGGTTGTTGACGTTCCTCGCGGCCGTTGTACTTTCGCCAACGTGTCGGAACATAATTCGGTCGACGCTAAAGAACTTCGATCGCCCCGAAACGACCAGCAAATACTCTTCACCCGCCTTAAAGTCGTAGACTGCGACTCGCTTGTTCATGTGACCGCCTGGATCAAGTCGATTGCCGGCAGCCCACACGAACGAGTTCGCGCTCCCCCCAAAAAATTTCGTGTTCGACTTGAGCATACTCAGCGGCGCGTCGTCGCCGTGGGTATTACCCGGGTTCGGCCCCGGGCAGTAGTCGCCCTCCACGCGGACGTAAGCATCGTTGCTGTGGTCGCTTGGTTGTCCGTTGGTCGTATCCCGCGCCATTCTCAAGTCCAGCAGGTACAAGCCGGGTCGGTTGATTTTGAATCGATATTCAAGAGGCGAATTGGGTGGGCCGCTGGCGGTGTTGTTGCCTGTGAATTGAAGGTAGCTATCGCCAGTAAAATTGGCGTACTGCGTTTGGGTTTGCCACTGCCCGAGGTCCGAGGAAGTATTTTCGGCCTCCATGATGACGAGGCCATTCTCTTCGACGTAGGTGCCCGAGGGTGCGACGGCAGGCGGAGCGACGCTGACCGAGTCCAGATGCGAGGACGGGATGACGGTCTCCGCTTGTCCGGGCCCTTCGTACAAGAGCCGAATCGCAGCCGTGCCGGCCTGCTGAAAGTAGTCCAACTGAATCGCGTGCCAACCGGCGTCTAAGTTTACCGTGCCTGAATCGCGCTGCAACGGATGTTGGTCCCACGCGTCGATCACCAGCGAGTTGTTGATCGAAAGCTGCACGCCGTCGTTGCTGTCCGTGTGAAAGGTCCAGTCGCCGGGCGTGTCAATCAACACCGATCCTGTCCAGCGAATCGACCAGTTGTCGTCCGGAGCAACGTTGGTTCCCGACGGACGGTTGCCGATGTCGGGAGGTGACCCTGCAAAACCACCCGGGAACTCGATCACGGGATCAACACGTTCTTGAACCAGCTCGGTCAGATCGATTTGATCGAAGTACTCTCCCAGCAAACCCGCCGCCAGCAACGCGCGGGGTTCAAGCCGTTGGAAATCAAAGTCATGAACAATCTTGCGACGCGAGTTACGAGATCGCTTGGCCATGGGTTTACCTTCGGTGGTGACGAGACATCATCGCAAGTGGAACCACTCCGTCAGCAGCGGTGTGGTGAATCCGCTGTGGTATCAACGAAGAGATCACTATACCCAAGGCAGCCACGTTTCGCCCAGTTTAATCGCTTTGGTCTGCGCGGATTGAGGCTGGTGCTAAGCGTTTTCGCAGTCCAAACCAACTCAAAATGTCGCGGATTGAGCGATGTCGTCAAACTCGCTGTAACGCTCGGGGGCTTTATTTTCAAAGCGTGTGAAGTCGCGAAACCAATTTAGTTCCACGTCGCCAGTCGGTCCGCTTCGTTGCTTTTCGATAATGATCTGTGCCGCGGTTTCGTCCCCTTCGTAGTTTGCGTCGCCCTTGTGGTAGTAACTTTCGCGATGCACAAACATGACGACGTCAGCATCTTGCTCGATCGCCCCCGACTCGCGCAAGTGACTAAGTTTTGGACGGTGGTCGCGAGAGTCCTCGGCCTGTCGATTCAACTGCGACAAGCACAGGATCGGCACCTTGACCTCACGCGCCAGACCCTTCAATCGACGAGCCATCTTGGCGACCTGTTCCTGGCGCGGATCGTTGGCGTTGTCGGGTTGAATGAGCTGCAAGTAATCAATCACGATCAGTCCCAGCGAACCCTGCTGCCGCTTGATGCGCCGCGCGGCACCCGCAATTTCAGAGATATTACGAGTCGGGGAATCGTCGATAAATAACGGCACGGTGCTCATCTTACCCGCTTCTTGCACAAATCGTTTTCGATCTTCCGCGCCCAGCGATCCGTTGCGTAGCCGATGGCCGTTTACACGAGCGACCGAGCACAGCAAGCGTTCGATCAATTCGATGGCCGCCATTTCGAGACTGACAAATAGCACCGGTGCCCCGGTTTTGAGCACGACGTTCTCGCAGATGTTCATGGCGAAGGCTGTTTTGCCCATCGAAGGTCGCGCGGCCAAGATCACCAGTTCCGAAGCGTGCAAACCACCGGTCATTCGGTCGAGATCGGTGAAGCCCGTATCGACGGTGCCCTCCTGCCCCTCGCCCTTCATTCGCGCGTCGAGTCGATCCAGGACGGCGCCGAGGACTTGGTCCATTTCCGCCAAGTTATTGGACTGACGACTCTCGCGGATCGCGAACACTTTCTGTTCCGCTTCGTTGAGCAGAACATTGGGATCAGTTTCGGGTAGGAAGGCGTCGGAAAGCAGTTCCGAACAAGTCGAAATCAGGTTCCGCGCGGTGGCCTTTGTCTGAACAATATTCGCGTAATAGCTGGCGTGCGCCGCATGAGGCACCGACTGAAAAATCTCGGCCATCGCTGCCGCGCCGCCAACGGTTTCGTAGACGTTGTTGGATTTCAGCCGTTCGCGTAGGAGCAGCATGTCGATTTTCTTTCCGGCACCATGCATGTCCATGATGTTCGAAAACAGAATCTGATGGGCTTCGTCGTAAAAGTCATCGGGCCGCAAGACGTTGACGATGTCATCGCATGTTTCGGGCATCAGCATCATGCTGCCCAAAACGCCGACCTCGGCTTCCATGCTGAACGGTGGCTCACGTTCGAACTTGGGCGGTTCTTTCTTTTTGTTCCGCTTCCAGGGCGGTAGATCGTCTTCGTATTTAGCCATCATCAAATCCTTCAGGGGCGGTCCAGCAGTTTAAGGCAAAGCAGAGATTTGAAAAGTGCTAAGTGGTCGGTTGGGTTCGGGGAGTCATCGCGACGCGAAAAAAAAGGCTGACGTGCAGAGCACGCCAGCCTTATCGTTTTGATGTGTTTCTGGTTCAAACGCCGCTATGAGCGTCAAACCAAGCTCGCCACTATGCGTCTTCTTCGACGGTTGGGACGACCCAGACCTTGAGGTCTGCTTCGATTTCTTGGTGCAAGTGAACCTTGACCGTGTACAGGCCGAGTTCCTTGAGGACGCCCGCCAGGCGGATCTGATCGTTGGTGAGAACGATGTCGAGCGCCTTGAGTGCGGCAACGATCTCGGGGGCACCAACGCTTCCGTATAGTTGACCTTCTTCGTTTGCGTTGGCTTCGATGGTAACGCTTTGCTTGGCGATGTGCTTGGCGTGGTCGCGTAGACCTTTCAAGCGAGTCGCTTCGATCTCTTGCAGTTTCGCACGGTGTTTGTCGACCATCCGCTTGTGGTGGTCGCTGGCGACGGTCGCCAAGCCCTGAGGCAACAAGTAGTTGTTCGCAAAGCCTGCTTTGACTTCGACGACTTCGCCCTGCTTGCCGAGGTGGTCAACCGATTGGATCAAAAGCAACTCGACGCCACCGTTCTTGCCTCGGGGCAAGCGGTTGTATGACGAGCGATTACGTTTCTGCTTCTTAGTTTTCATGCTTGGCATCGGTCGGTCTCGGTTATCAAAGATTAGTTGGGCTAAAGATTAGTTTGAGGTTGTTGTTTCGTCGGTTGATTGAAGTGTGGCAGCCGTCACGTGTTGTTTAGAACGGAACTTCGTCGCTGGGCGGAGCACTTTGGGTCGAGAATGATTGCGGTGCCTCGGCCGTTTGGCTGTTCGAGTTGTTCGGTTGTGATTGGTTGTTTGATGACTGAGCGTTCGACTGGTTTTGACCGCCTCCGCCTCCTCGGCCGCCAAGCATCTGCATTTTTTCGGCGACGACTTTGACTTTGCTGCGTTTCTTGCCGTCTTGTTCCCAAGAATCTTGTTTCAGACGACCTTCGATTAAAACGGACGAGCCTTTGGATAGGTACTCACCAGCGATCTCGGCCAAGCGTCCCCACATGGTCACGTCAAAGAAGTTTGCTTCATCGACCCATTGATCGTTACGTTTGACTCTTTCGTTCACCGCCAAGCCGACGTCCGTCACGGCAGTACCCTGTGGCGTGTAGCGAAGCTCGACGTCTCGGGTCAGGTTCCCGACCAGAACGACTCGATTGAAGCTGGCCATGATGCACTCCCAATGAAATCAAATTGCTCGATTCGTTTTCAACACTGTGTCACTGTCAGGTCCACAGCCGAGCCGCTCGAATTAAGTTGCGGCGGCCGTTTCGGCTGGTTTCTCTGCCTCTGTTTCGGCTGCTTCGGTGGTTGCGGCCGGCGTTTCGCCCTTCGCAACGGCGACCATCGGCTCGACCAAGCGCGGGTCAAGCTTGATGGCTAGGTGACGCAGCACGTTGTCGTTCAGTTGGCAACCGCGATTGAACTTGGCCAGTTTCGTGCTCTCGATGCGAGCGTAGGCCAACCAGTACGCGCCCTTGCGGTGACCGTTTACTGGGTAAGCCAGTTTTTGCTCGTTCCACAGGCGGCTGGCAAGCACCTCGCCATCAACCGACTTAATTAGGTCTTCAACGGTCTTGCCGGTTGCGGCCGTGTTGCGAGCGTGGGCGTTCGCGTTGAAGATAAACATGCATTCGTAAACGGTAGCAGCCACGTTTGGATATCCTTGGTTCAGACTGAATCTTCGGTTTGAATCTTCTTTATTCGAGTGAGTCGCTGGGCGTTTCTGAGTCGCCAAGTGACGGTTGGTTCGTGTCGTTGTCGTCGATTTGTTTCTTGTTCGCGTTCTTCTTTTGGGGCGAACCGTTGAATCGGTTCATTGCGACTAGTGGTCCCTCAGTTATCCAAGTTTCAACCGCGTCGGAGGCACGTTGAATGCCTTGTTCGATCGCAGCCAAATCGTGTTCGCTAAATTTCCCCAAGACAAAATCTGCAGCGTCCCAGCCAGCTGGAACCTTTCCGATCCCGATTCGTAACCGACAAAAATCTTGATGGCCGAGCCGGTTGATAATGTCCTTTAGTCCGTTTTGACCACCCGCTGAACCGTTCTTACGAATTCGCAGCCGAGCCAGTTCAAGGTTCAGGTCGTCGCAGATGACCAGAAGGTCTCCCGCATCGCATTTATAAAAATCAATCGCGGCTCTTACGCTCTGACCACTCAAGTTCATGAAGGTCAGGGGCGAAACAAGAACCGCTTTCTCGTTTCCTATTCTCGTTTCGGCGACCTCAGCGTTGAATTTGCCTTTCGGTCGACCAACATCGTAACGTCTTGCCAAAACGGACAAGACATCGAAGCCCACGTTGTGACGAGTGCCTCGGTACTTGGCACCCGGGTTTCCCAGCCCAACGATCAGCTTCATGGTTTCAAGCTCGACTATTCGTCGGCCGCTTCCTCGCTCTTCTCTCCGATTACTTCCGGCTCGGTGATTTCTTCCGAATCGGTCGCCGCAGGAGCTGACGATGGAGCTTCGCAAGCGACAACCAGTTCCGAGTTCTCACTGGCCAAAGAGGCGCCCGCAGGCAGCTCCAAGTCAGTCGTTGTCAGCGATTGGTTCAAGTGAAGTTCGTTGATTTTAAGCTCCAGCTTGTCAACGATCTTGTTCGCAGGACAGACAATCGATACCTCGTGCAGCTGGTGCTGCAAAACGCCGCCTTCCTTCGTGCCCGGAGCGTCGCCCACCAATTCGATTGGCAGAGTCACTTCGACTTTTTCGTTCGGGTCGATGCGAGTCAGGTCGATGTGCAGCACATTGCTGCCAAACGCGTCCCACTGAACGTCTTTGATCAACGCACCTTCGTTGACCGCTCCCTTGAGCTCCACGACGTGGCCGCCGTGATCAATGACTTTGTTGATTTCTTTTGTTAGCAAAGTAAGCGGAACGCATTCTTCGCCATGTCCGTATAAGATCGCGGGGACCTTTCCGGCCTTTCGCAGGCGGCGCATTCGCAGGGTGCCGGTTGTGTCGCGTGCTTCGACATTTAGTAAATCAGCCACGAGAAAATCCTGTCGTGTATTCGAGTTTTTGTCAGGCATCGGCTACGCGGGCCGACGCCAATTTTGTATGGTTAAGGTTCGTTCCGCTTAACTGGCGGTTCATGTGTACCGGGGGTTAAAAAGCCCCAAACCGGTCCACTTTCCAAAACTTCCACGGATCGACCACTTATCGGCGTTTGCGGGTCGATCTAGGGACGGTTTTGCAACAGAATCGCGTGATTCTCCCAGAATTACGCTTATTGGCAAGCCCATTTGTCAGCAATTGCCGGTAAATCATCGACAGAATGTAACAGGAAGGCTCGGATGGCCAAGTCGCCAGAAAAGAAGAACGCTAGGAACTCGGTTTTCGAATATGTCGAACCGATTGGATTCCGTGTTTTGGTCCGAAAAGACGAACCCAAGCGTGAGACCCGCGGCGGCATCGCGCTGCCCGATGCGGCGGAGATCCCCACGATCACCGGCCGAGTCGTGACGATCTCGGCCGCAATCGAGCACGATGAGGATTTGCCTCTGCGTCAGTACGATAAAGTGCTGTTTCACCCAAAGAACGCGATTCCCGTGGACTTTGAGTCGGACAACCAGCTTTTTGTCGTTCCAGCCGAGGATATCGTCGCGGTTTTCCGCCGAGACAAAGAAAAAGCCAGCGAATAAACGCTGGCGATGTGGATTCTCGATTGGCGTTCAGAACTACCGGCGGCGGCGAGCGACCAAGCCCGTCGCAGCGATTCCCAACAGGCTAATGGTTGAGGGCTCTGGCACAGCGGAGGCAAGAATTGTCAACGGCACCCGCATGTTGACTGGCTCATTGCCACCGACTCCACTTCCCACGAACACAAATTGCAAGACGCCGCCGTCCGAACCGTCGCTCAATGTGACAAGGTTGGCGGTGTGATCACCGTTTGGACCTAGATATCCGTCAACGGAAACTTCGTCCGACAGAGTCATGTTGGCCGGTAATAATCCGACAAACCGATGCATGCCTGAAGGAAGACTGTTGCTGGTAGATAGGAAGGCGACGCCATCCGGATCGTTTTGATCAGGGAACGTGTACAAGATCGACGTAGGTTCTCCTGTGACGGTAAAGTCATTTCGCAAGAGATTGCCGCCGGTTTCTGGGCCCGGGGTCGGACCCGACACGAATCCGAGAACTCCGAGACCGCTCTTCACCGTCCCTTCAGGGTCTGGGCCCTCACCGACGGTAACCAAAACGTCTCCGGTGCTCGGATCGTACTCGGCCTTCGCCTCGCGGTAGCCCAAAACGTTTTCGGCGGTCATTGGCCGCGGGGCAATCGTTCCACTGCTTGAGACTGGGTCGAATGTGATCCGAGTGTGAGAACTCAAATCGGTCGGCACCTCAACAAGTTCCGCCTGAGCGAGCCCGGACAGCCCGACGCATGCAAGGCCGGCGATCAACATCATGTTGCATGCAGCAAGTTTCACGGTGAAAGTCCTCGGTGAAAATAAAACGGTAATCCGGTTGCGGGCCGTAAGGTGCATTCGGAAAACCGGGTTGATTATCTTGTGGCGGCTAACCCGCCATCGCAGAAGTATAATTGTCGGATAAACCACCACAATAGGCTGTAGTGATACACGTCCGACGATCGGCACAGTTGAGAGGCTCACCACCGCAAACGATGCCCAAAAACCAAGGATTTTGCCGCGATTCAATGCGTTTTGCGGTTTCGCGATTTCTCAATGGCCACCGATTTTCATCGGCCAGAATCACGCATGGAAGATCGAACTGATCGACTCGTGGTGATGGATCCGCTTGATCGCTTCGCCCAACATCGGTGCGACGGTGAGCACCTTGATCTTGGGCAGCGCCTGTTCGGGGGCAAGCGGAATGGTGTCGGTAACGACAATGCTGTCGATCGGAGCGTTTTTCAACCGCTCGATCGCGGGTCCGGCCAAGACACCATGGGTCGCCGCGACGTGGATCTCCCGAGCACCCTTTCGTTTGACCAGCTCCGCGGCACCAACGATTGAACCTGCGGTGCTGATCATGTCGTCAAACATGAGTGCGACCTTGCCCTCGATCGGACCGCCGATGATGTTCTCTTGCGAGACCGTGTCGGCCGCCAAGCGTCGCTTGTCGATGATCGCCAGCTCGCCACCCAGCCGCTTCGCGTGTCCCACCGCGCGTTTAATACTACCCTCGTCCGGGGCAACGATAACCAGATCCTCCTTTGGGATCCCTTGGCTCAGAAAATGGTCCGTCAGGACCTTTCCCGCATACATGTGATCAACTGGAACGTCGAAGAACCCTTGGATTTGTGCCGCATGCAGGTCCATTGCCAGTACTCGGTCGGCGCCTGCTCGAGTGATCATGTTGGCGACTAGCTTGGCCGTAATGGGCACGCGGCCTTCGTCTTTGCGGTCTTGGCGAGCGTAACCATAGTACGGGATGACGGCCGTGATCCGTTCGGCACTCGCCCGCAGGCAGGTGTCGATCATGATCAGCAGCTCCATCAGATTGTCATTGACTGGCGGCGAGGTCGGCTGGACCAAGAACACGTCGCGTCCGCGGACGTCGTCGATTTTGCAATGAACCTCACCATCGGGAAAGGTCGAGAACTTAATGCCGCCGGCGTCCAAGTTCAAAAACTTGCAGATGTCTTCGGTCAGTTTTGGGTTGCCGCGTCCGCTGAAGATCTTTAGTTCGGGCATTATGGAGGTCGCCGTTGGCGAGGGTGTTCAGGTTTCAGTGTTGAGGTTGACCGCTCAAACATCGTTTCAGCCCGGTCGCGAGAGAACTGTCGTCGGCGGAGCAAGCGACGGCCATTGGACCGAATTACATGTTTCGCTCTTGCATGGCTGCTTCGACGTCAGCCAAATGCTCGACCGTGTTCACGCTGAGCGCTTCAATTGGCTGAAGCACTGGCAACGCACGCACGTCTTCTCCAGCGGACAGCAGGATCGCGGGCAGGTCGGTAATATAGTACTCCTGCTGGTTGTTGTCTGCCGTCAGCTGGTCCAGCGTCGCCAGCATTTTCTGACAATCAAACACGTAGGTGCTCATGTTCACTTCGGCCACTTTTCGCTGCTCGTCTGTCGCGTCCTTTTCTTCGACGATCCCTGTAAAGTTGCCGTCGCTGTCACGAATGATACGCCCCAGTCCCGTTGGGTTGTCGTGAATCAGAGTCCCGAGCAAACACGCGGGCTTGCTGGTCGCAAAATCGTCCAGCAGAGCCTTGATCGAGTCGGCTTGCAGCATCGGCGAGTCCCCGGCAACGATGACGACGGGGCCATTATGCGATTCCAGCTGCTTTCGGCACATCATCACCGCGTGCCCGGTGCCCAATTGTTCGGCTTGAGTCGCAAAGTCAACGTCGGCTTGGCCGCCCAGTCGCTCTCGGACCAGCTCCTCTTTGTAACCCACGACCGCCAATAGTTTTTCGCATCCGGCAGCTCGTAGCGAATCCAAAACGTACTCGACCAGCGGCCTCCCATTGGCCTCGCACAGTACCTTTGGCAGGTCGGATTGCATGCGAGTGCCTTTGCCGGCAGCCAAAACGACAGCGATGGGATTGTCCATGGGATTTTTATCTGCAAGAGTTAGATTGGAGGCACTGGAGACCGGTCGAGTAACCGATTCGTCTGAACACGGATTCTAATCAATCGCTCGAGTTCTGTTACCCCGTTATCGCTGCCTGAATCACCATTCCAGCGTTCTGCTGGCGATGATATCCAGCACCAACGGGTCATCCAGCCGCTGGGCCACGTGCTGGACATGAGAATAATCTAGGTGCCGACTGTGGGCTGTTGGGACCGCGACCGTGAATGCTCCGGCGGCCACCGCGGCGGTCGACCCCGTCACACTATCTTCTAGCACCAATATGGAAGCCGGATCGACACCCAACTTATTGGCGGCCTGCAGGTAGACCTCGGGGTTGGGCTTGCCTCGCTGGACATCCTCGGCCGTCAATACGAACTGAAACCCCGGCTGCATTTGGAAGTGGCCGAGCGCCACGTCTGCGAATTGTCGGTGGCTGCTGGTCGCGACCGCCCGCGGAATCTGCCGCTGATCGATCGAGGCCAACAACGCCTCCAAACCCGGCATCAAAGCGATCCGGTCCGGAATCAACGAGCGGAAGATCTGATTGGTTTCTTCCTGCAACTGTTCGACGGAATCGTTCAGTCCGCAGTTTTCGATCATTACGGCGAACGCATCACGTCCCGGCAGGCCCATCATCTCGAGCTTCAGTTCCCGAGTGAATCGCTGCCCACGTTTCACCAGCAACCGGTCACCCGCGATGTCGTATAGGTCTTCGGTGTTGAACATCAGCCCGTCCATGTCGAACACAACGGCGGCGAGCGGGACGGAGGTGGGAGTAGATCGGGGGATGGGAGAGCTTTCGGCTATTGGTGCTCGGTTTACCGTACGCAGTTGCGGTGGCCAGTTGGCTTGTTCGCGGTTCTCGGGGGCCGCTTGCCGCGTAATCTGTGGCATCGTCGTGGGCCCTACAACCGGACCCCCTGAATTGACTCGACCGCGCGATTTCGCGGTCGCCGGCCCCAGTGGAAACCTAGGCTTCACCGAGCGGTGCCGCCGATGACGTCGGGTTTCATTGTCTCGATTTTGTCACGATTGGCCACCCAACCTCGTGGCCGCTCAACCCCGGCATTGCCCTGCCCCATTGCCCAGAACCCAACGCTCGGTGACTGCCATGCCCATCGGAAATCCCAGCCCAGACTCCACGACATTCAACTCGGTCGGTGCCTTCAACTCGAAAGAATTTCTGCACGCGAATTCGTCTTCGTCCAAGATTCCTAAAACGGTCGAGCTGGACACGCGCATCGAGTTAGCCAGCTACTCGTTCGCGCAAAAGGACTTTGATCGCACCAGTGAACACGCTCAACAGGTCTTAGAGGAAGTCCCCGGCGACCCTCGCGCGTTGGCGTTGGTTGCTGCCTGTGAGATTCTGGTGGGCAACATTGACGAAGGTATCACGCGGCTCAATCAAGCGATTCACGGTACGGCGATTGATTGCTATGGCGAGGCGGCCGAAGAGGCTTACGAGTACATGCGATTCACCGACGACTCGACGGTCGAAATCTCTTGGTCGGGATTCAACGAGTGTATTCAGTTTCTTTCGCAGCCCGAGTTTATCTGTAACGATGACGTCTCCGCGTGGCAGCTGGCGCTCGAGCGCGCTCGGGCTTGTGTGGCCTTGGATCGAAACGACTTGCAGCAGGGAATCGACGACCTGCGAGCCCACTTGCGTCGCCACCCGGCAGACGTCGAAGCACGTTACCAACTGGGCCGCGCTTACTTTCATCAACATAACGCGGTTGTTGCGACCGAACTGTTCCACCAGGTGCTCGATGTGAATCCGGATCACGCGTCGGCCAACAGCTTGCTGGGGAGGATTTCGGCAATCGAGGGTGATTTTATCGCTGCGGTCCCGTACGCACGTGTTGCGTTCGAGCAAGACACTCAAAACTGTCGAACACGATTGGATTTGGTCGACTACCTGTACAGCAGCAAAGAATATCGGGAAGCGCTCAACGTGATGGATGATGCACCCAACTGCAGTTGCGGCTGGTTTCGTATTCTCCATGCGCGGATGGAGTGCTATCGGGAGCTGGGTGATTTCGACGCGGTGCTGTCGATTTGCCGAGAGCTGTTGGATCTCAAGCTTGACGATGTTGGCACCGACATCGATCTGGCCCTCGGTCAACGCGTCGCGATGGCTCACAAGATCCTTGCGTTGGCAAAAACTGAGGGCCAAGAGCCCTCATTGACGCTGCTCGAGCAGGAAGTCGATTCGTTCGTCGTTGACAAACGGTTTGCCTTAGACATGGCCGGGCTTTATCGGTCCTTCGAAGAGTTCGAACTCGCGCGACGGTTGGTCGAGTGTTTGGCGTACGAGCTACCCAATGACTCATCGGTGCTGTTGGCGCTGTCCATCGCCGAAGGAGAAGCTGGCCATGTGACCGAAGAATTGCGGCTGCTAAAAGAGTTGATCAAAGGAGTAAACTCGGTCGGTGCGATGCCGCAATTGCGATTGTCCCAAGCTTACGAACGTCAGGGCCGCTTGGCTGAAGCGCTGTACTGGGCCAACCAAGGTTTGCAGATCGATGACTCGAACGGTCAGCTCTCGTACCAAGCCGCTCGCATCAACGCATCGCTGGGCGCGACTAAGCCGAGCCGCGATTTGCTGGGCAACGCGATCTCGATCAACACTAGCTACCGCGGTCGAGCACATGCGGATGAAGTATTCGCGTTGCTGTTCCGCGTAGACGGATAAAACTGCTCCATTGCCTTGGAATTTTGCTTTCCGCGGGATCCCTTTGCCATTCCGCTCAATGCGAACAGCCATTCTCCGCCCAACCCGCCGCCCTGCGCACCAGTGCGCATGCTCGTGCAAAGTTATTTTGGTCCGCTATCATCAGATTGCCAGTTTGGCGGTTTTCTTGAATCTGATGTTTATTTCTGAGCCACCCATGACCGCGTCCACACAGCGTTCTGTCACGACCCGAGACGATAAGACAGCTCCGCTCGTTACTAAAATGCCTCTGCTAACTGGCTCGGATGTCGAAGCCAAACGGCAGGAGATACTCGATTACTTCCACGCGTCGTTCACGCTCTACGAAAGTCTGTTCGAATGCCTTGCGTCGGACGAATCTTTCTACCGCCGGGCGAACACGCTGCGACAGCCGTTGATTTTTTATTACGGCCACACGTCGGTTTTTTATATCAACAAACTGAACGTCGCGAACTTGATTGACCAACGAGTCGATCCAGCGATGGAATCAATCTTGGCCGTTGGCGTGGATGAAATGTCGTGGGACGATCTCAACGATGACCATTACGACTGGCCAACGCCCCAGCAAGTAAAGGCTCATCGGGATGCAACGCGTGAGATCGTGTCGTCGTTCATCCGCGATTGCGATTTCTCGTTGCCGATTGATTGGCAAAGCCCGATGTGGATTATCTTGATGGGGATCGAGCACGAGCGGATCCATTTGGAGACCTCGTCGATTCTGATCCGCGAGTTGCCGATCGATATGGTGACCGACCACCCGGTGTGGAGCAATATTTGCCGCGAGTCGGCGGCCGCACCCAAGAACGAGCTGGTTCCTGTTGCTGGTGGGAAGGTCGAGCTGGGCAAATCGAAAACGAATCCGCTTTACGGCTGGGACAATGAGTACGGTTACTCGGCCGAGGAAGTGAAGCCTTTTGAGGCGTCCAAGTATTTGGTTTCAAACCAAGAGTTTCATGAATTCGTTACAGATGGCGGTTATTCAAAGAAAGAGTTCTGGACGGCCGAAGGTTGGAGCTGGGTTGAGTACACCGAGGCGGAGCATCCCGTGTACTGGCAGAAGTCGGACGACGATCAGTTTCAGCTGCGAACCATGCTGGAAGTCATCGAGATGCCATGGGATTGGCCCGCCGAGATCAATTACCTCGAGGCCAAAGCGTTCTGCAATTGGAAATCACAACAAACGGGCGAACACATTCGAATGCCGACCGAGGCCGAATGGTACCAGTTGCGGGCCGGTTTGGCCGTCGATCAGCCGGATTGGAAATCCGCGCCGGGGAATATCAACCTTGAGCACGCGATGTCGCCCTGTCCGGTTGATCGGAACGAGTTTCATGACGGCCTGTTCGACGTGATCGGAAACGTTTGGCAGTGGACCGAGACGCCGATCGATGGCTACGACGGTTTCGAAGTCCACTGGACCTACGACGATTTTTCGACGCCGACCTTCGATGGCAAACACAATTTGTTCAAAGGCGGTTGTTGGATTTCGACCGGCAATTACGCGATCAAGGATTCGCGGTATGCCTTTCGCCGACACTTTTTTCAGTACTCAGGCCTGCGGTACGTGAAAGCCGATCCACTACCCGAACCAGAGGTCAGCGTTTACGAAACCGACGAGATGGTCTCGCGATATATCGAGTTCCACTACGGCCAGCCCGTAGCGGACGCTGATAACTTTCCGGTCGCCTGCATCGACGCGATCGCGGGACACCTCAAGGGACGCGCGACGGCGAAGTCGTTGGACATGGGGTGCGGCACAGCGCGGTCGGCGTTTGAGTTGGCAAAGCACTTCGATGCGGTCGAAGCAGTCGATCTTTCTGTTCG
>CAZLFF010000006.1:0-5377 GCA_964558755.1 uncultured Pirellulaceae bacterium | reverse complement strand
CCCACGAATTTGCAGAACTCGGGCCGGCAACGTTACGTGGTCGTCGACGAGGGCGAGCTAAAGAGTTTCCGAGAGGTTCGCCTGAGCGATTTCGATGGCTACGAACAGGTCAAGCATAAGATCGCGTTCATGCAGGGCGACGGGTGCAACCTGGTCGAAAAATACCACGGCTACGATTTGGTTTTTGCCGGAAATGTAATCGATCGCATGTACGACCCGGGCAAGTTTCTCCGCGAGATCAAGGATCGGATAAACTCGGGCGGCTTGCTGGTCATCGCATCACCTTACACTTGGGACAAAGAGTTCACGCCGCGCGAGAAATGGTTGGGTGGTTTCAAGGCTGACACGGGCGAGAACTTTACGACTCGTGAGGGCATCGCCGCAGCCCTTGGCGAAGACTTTCAGCCCGTTGGCCAGCCGATCGATATCCCATTCGCAATGCGCGAATCGTCTCGCAAAAGCCAACGCGGGATCAGCGAGCTAACGGTGTGGGAGAAAGTGGTTCGGTAGTTGATGACTGCCGTTGCATAACCGCCATGCCAACCATTCAAGACGATCCTTCGATCAAAACGCTCTCGCAGCTCTACTCGGCTGAAGCCCCCGAAGCTCGGTTGCTGACCCAGTATCCGTCGTCCAACAGCCAAGACACGATTTTTCAGAATCGCGATCGTTTTATTATCCACGATCCGTTTCCGCCGCCCCAAAAAGAGCTGCTGCAAGTGCTGGGTCCACATCACCTGATGTGTGCCTGGGGAAACGCGATGCCCGTTACGTCTCAGGTCGAGCCGGACGAGCGACTGTTGCAGCATTGGGCACGCGTGCTGGGAGACGATTCAGTTCCTGTTTGGCAGCCCTTCCAAATGAGTGACGAATCGCAATCTTATGTCACGCTTTTCCCACACGAGTCTCTGCCCGCAGCTCAGCAGGTGATCGAACCGGAAGCCAATTACCGGCTGCATTCGAAAGAGGTGATCGCGCGGATTGATTGCCCTCAAGCCGCGGTGCTCGACACCATCGCCCCGCCCTGCATGGTGAAACTTAGCCACGGTTATGCCGGCTTGGGGAATTTTCTGGTCCGAACCGTGTTCGACGAAAGCATCATGCGCGAGCAGTTGGCTCAGCATTGGCCCGATGCCAAACTGGTAGCGAACTCGATCATCGAAAATGTCGTGAGTGATGTGGGCGTGCAGTTCTTTCTGCGTCGCGACGGCGGTGCTGTCTGGCTTGGCTTGACCGAACAGCAATTCAATGAAAAGCGTCGCTGGAGCGGCGGTGTGTATTCTGCAGCACAACAGCAGCAGCTGCGGGACGGGCTGGCGGATTTTATCGGCCCCACGGCAACGCATCTGCATGCGGAAGGCTATTTTGGGTTGGTCGGCATCGATGTGCTAACCGACGCGGATGGCGACCGGTTTTTGGTCGACGTGAACCCGCGACTGACCGGCGTGTCCCCGTTCCTGATGGCCTCTCGACAGTTTCAGAACGAGGGCGCAGACGAAGGCGTGTACTTGGCCAGCCAACGGTTTGGCGGGAATCTGGACCAGCTGATGTCCGCGGCCGAGGCGGTCGCCGACGCCCGAGTACTGATTCTGAGCGCCTATGAAGACGCGGGCGGGCAAACTACGATTTGCCACCTTTCGATTAGCTCAGACTCGCAAGAGACCAACCGCGCGATTTTGGACGAGCTATTAGCTTAAAGCGGTAAGTGGTCGGAACGCGCGAACGCGTCGGGCGGCGCGACACTCAGCCGGACCTCGGTACTCAATGCAAACCCAAGACCTCACCACCGGTTCGATCTCGCGACACATTCGCAACATCGCGGTGCCGTCGAGCATCGGGTTGTTCTTTCAGACGATGTACAACGTCGTTGATTCGTTTTACGCGGGGCAACTGTCGACCGTTGCCTTGGCCGCGTTGGGATTGAGCTTCCCAGTTTTTCTGCTGATTATTGCGACCGGCGGCGGGCTGTCACGCGGTTCTTCGGCTTTGATCGCCAACGCGATTGGTGCGGGTGACCCCGAAAAGCAACACCGTTTGATTGCTCAGGCGTACTCGTTGGGCGTGATTGTGGCGATCACTGTTTCAATCGCCGGGCTGGTGTTCGCGACGCCGTTGTTTAAACTGATGGGTGCCGATGGCCAGTACTTGGCGGCCGCCCAGAGTTACATGACGCCCATTTTTTACGGCAGCGTATTCTTCATTGCCAGCAGCCTCAGCAACGCTGTTCTGATCGCGACGGGCGATAGCAAGACCTACGGAAAAGTGTTGGTCGTCGGGTTCTGCGGCAATCTAGTCCTCGACCCTTGGTTCATGTATGGCGGTTACGGTTTGCCCGCGATGGGCATCGCCGGAATCGCGTGGGCGACGGTTGTGCTGTTGGCGGCCGGCAGTTCTTTCATGGTGATGACCGTCATGCGGCGCGGGCTGTTATCGTTGCGTCCGTGGCAGAACCTGCTGCCCGACTTCAAAGTGTACGCAGAAATCCTGCGTCAAGCTTTGCCCGCCAGCTTTAACATCATGTCCGTCGCGTTGGGCTTTTTTGTGGTGACCTATTTTTTGAAGCTGTACGGCGAGGCGGCTGTCGCGGCCTTCGGCGTGACGACTCGAATCGAGCAAATCGGTTTACTGACGACGGTCGGTTTGTATTCGGCCATCATGGCGTTAGTTGGTCAAAATAACGGTGCCCAAAATTTCGAGCGAGTCCACGAAACGATGCGGTTGTGCAACCGGTGGGGCCTGATCTTGAATGTGACGATCTCCGCGTTCATGTTTATTTTTGCTCGGCAAGTGATGATGATTTTCTCGGATGATAATGAGGTGATCACGATCGGGGTTGGTTTTTTGCGAATCATCATGCCCATCGAGTGGTCGTACGTGATGACGTCGACTCATTTGGCAATGCTGCAAGCGGTCAAGCGACCGATGTACGGGTTGTTCGAATCGATTCTCAGAAAGGTGTTGCTGCCGCTGCCTTTCCTGTGGCTGTTCGTGTCGCTGCAGGGCCGCCCAATCGATTGGATTTGGTACAGCATTGCGGGGACCAACGTTTTCATGACCATCATCACAATCATTTACGCGCAGACTGTGTTGAGGCGATTGCGTTGAGGATTGCGTCGAGGATTGCGTTAAGTGGTCGGCACGATAGATTGAATGAAGTACAGGAATGGTTGATCTTTCTTTCAGGGAAGGAGTTTTATGATGGCAAAGCAAACGATGATGGCAAAGCAAACGGAGCGCCGGGAGTTAGCGTTTGACTCTTTCGAGGAGGTCATCGCCGACATGGAACGGTTGGCGTCGGGAGAAGTGCGTACCACGGGCAATCACAGCTTTGGGCAAATCATCGAACACCTCGCACGATCGCTTGACATGTCGACCGGTAAGGCTCCCGGTCCAAAATTGCCTTGGTTCATGCGGTTGCTGATGCCCGTCATTCGCCTGACGGTTCTCAACGACAAACCGCTCGCTCCGGGCGTGAAACTGCCGCCGGCATCCGAAGCGTTTTTTTGGCCCGATCAAGATTTTGACGTTCCGACCGCGATCGAGCATTTTAAGGCGGCGGTGTCGAACTATCAGACCAACGGCCCCCTAGAGAAGCACCCCGTCTTCGGCAAAACCACCCGCGCGCAAAACGAAAGCCTTAACTATCGCCACTGCGCGCTGCACCTGAGCTTTGTGCATCCGGCGTAGCCGCCAAGTGCGAACGCGGCACTCGTTTGGCGGTTGAGTTCGGCACGAGACGGTTTGGTTTGTAGCCCGTGGCGAGCGTGTTGCACCGTTGAGTTTTTCGCGGTGTTCTCGTATCCTGTGCGACTCGGAAACCGTTGTTTTACCGTCCCTTTTATGTTTGCTTTTCATGCCCAAAGATTTTCTCAAAGGTGCCGCAGACGAGTACGATGTCGTCGTCATCGGTAGCGGACTAGGCGGCCTGACGGCAGCCAATATTCTGGCTCGGGATGGCATGAAAGTGCTACTGGCGGAGCAACATTATAAGCTGGGAGGTTTGGCGACTTGGTTCAAACGACCGGGCGGTCATATCTTCGACATTAGCCTGCACGGCTTTCCCCACGGCATGGTGAAAAGCTGTCGCCGCTATTGGTCGAAGGAAATCGCGGACTCGATCGTGCAGCTCGAGGGTGTTCGGTTCGATAACCCGATGTTTTCGCTGACGACGTCGTTTGATCGAAAAGATTTTACTGAACTGCTGGTTAGCAAGTTCGGAATCGAGGAACAGAAAGTCGTGGCCTTTTTCGATAAGGCTCGCGGCATGAACTTTTACGATGACCAATCGCTGACCACCGGCGAGCTATTTGAAGAGTTCTTCCCTGGCCGCGAGGACGTGGTTCGCTTGCTGATGGAGCCCATCACTTACGCGAATGGATCGACCTTAGAGGATCCCGCGATCACTTACGGGATCGTGTTCTCCAACTTTATGTCCAAAGGTGTGTTCGTGTTCCAAGGTGGCACGGACAAACTGGTCAAGGCCATGGAAAAGGAGATGAAGGCGAACGGCGTCGACGTCCGGATTAACTGCGATGTCGAGGCGATCAATGTTGGTTCCGACGGCGTACAGTCTGTTGTCATCAATGGTCGAACGATCAAGACGAAGACCGTTGTGTCAAACGCGAACCTACGGGCGACGATTTTTGATCTGGTCGGCGAAGAGAAATTCGACGCAGGTTTTATCGATGATGCCAAAGAGGTCCGCCTGAACAACAGTAGCACTCAGGTTTACATGGCGATGGCCGACGGTGACATGGTCCCGCGCGAGACAGGTGATTTGCTGTTTAGTAGTACGGCCGATCGATTCCAAACGGACCTGTTGCTCAGCCGCGACATTACCAGCCGCACGTTTAGTTTCTATTACCCCGACACGCGTCCCGAGGGCAAAGGCCGTACGCTGATCGTATCGAGCACGAACGCCAATTACGAAGACTGGGCGAACCTGTCAAAGGAAGAATACGAGGCCAGCAAAGCGGACTTGGTCGACACGACGTTGGATGCGTTGGAGAAGTACGTGCCCAATGCCCGCGAGCGAATTGTTCATGCGGAAGCCGCGACCCCCATTACGTTCGAACACTACACCAAGCACATCAACGGCGCGTCGTTTGGGACGAAGTTCGAGGGCCTGACGGTCAGCCGGACGTTGCCTGAACAAATCTCAGGTCTGTACCACGCAGGAAGTTGCGGCATCATCATGTCTGGTTGGCTAGGCACGATCAATTACGGCGTCATCGTCGCCAACGACGTCATCAACTACGTCAGTAAGTCGTCCGCCACCAGCCCGGTGGCATCCTAGTACTCGCCGGCTACGAAAGCCGCTGACCTTTCCGGTATTAACGCTCCGAAAATCAGAGTCCTGGACCCCGCCCCCCCGACC
>CAZLFF010000005.1:62804-72261 GCA_964558755.1 uncultured Pirellulaceae bacterium | reverse complement strand
CAAACCGACATTCATGAAAAGCAAATGTTGGCGTGCAAGTTGATTGTTTGACTGGCTATGCCAGTCGATTCGCGTGGTTTGGGGCCAAGCTTTTGTTCGTATCGAGCTTACCCCGAATCGATGAACATGAAAAGGTTTTCATTTCGGTTTTTGACGTAACTATTCGTTTTTCTGCCAGCTGCGGTCCAATGGCTCATTTGGGTGGCTACACCTTTAATGGTTCTAGAATTCCCTTTATTGGGATTCGAAAGCGTTTTAATGCGCACTGAATTTCCGTTCCGAAGCGATTTTTTCCGGTGGCGGCGACGCAGACACTTTCGGAGAAGAGCGGCAACGAGGTGGTTGGCCTGAGGCACGGCTTCCGTCGTCGCGATCGAGGGTAAATGCAATTAGTGAGCTAGAGAGCCCGAAATCTTATAAGGGGGCCCACTATTCCCTTGTGTTCGGTTAGCGAAGACTAGCGTCTCCTATGACCGATTGTGTTAAAAAATCTAACTTTCCGATTTGAAGCGAAAACGTTTTCAGAATAGACTCATGCGTGTTCAATGTTTGCCGGGTAAAGGTTTTTGAAGATCCTGAAATCTTTCGAAGGGCTGAACACCCCCGACCAGTGCAAAGTGAGGTACCAATCCAATGCAGGACCGCAAGGTGACAATTCTTGATATCGCCGAACGAGCTTGCGTTTCCCCCGCGACGGTTTCGCGCGTGATCAACAAGTCGGTGGCGGTGAATGAGAGCAAACGGAAGTTGGTTCTCGATGCGATGAATGAACTTGACTACCGCCCCAATGTCTTGGCGCGTGGACTCGTCAGCGGTCGGTCAATGAGTGTTGGTGTCGTAACTCAAGACATCGGGAGTCCACTGTATGACAACATCGCGGTCGGTGTTGTCCGTGGACTCAAAACAAGTGGCTACTCGGCGATTCTGGCGGATGGCTTGTGGCGTGAAAACAAAGAGGCCGAGGTGGTCAACAATCTGTTGGGTCGTCAAATCGATGGCTTGGTGGTGATTGGAGGCTACTTGCGAGAAGAGGAATTCTTAAAAGTACAGCGTCGGATCCCGGTGATTCAGATCGGTCGCGAGTTGAAAGCCTGCACGGAATTCTGTGTCAGCATCGATAATTTTTCCGCCGCATACGAAGCAACTAAATATCTGATTGACTTGGGCCATCGTAGAATTGCTCACGTGATCGGCCGTTCTGAAAATGAGGACGCTCAGCAACGGTATCGAGGGTATCGGGAAGCATTGCGCCAATCAGGGATCGAGTTGATACCAGACTTGGTCTACCAAGGAGACTTCTTTCCGCAGTCGGGCGTTTTAGCAGTCAGCGCGTTCGTGGAGCGAGGGGAGAGTTTCTCTGCTGTCTTCGCCGGCAACGATTTGATGGCGATGGGTGTGTGTCGTGCTTTGCACCAGCGTTCGATCCGTTGCCCGGATGACGTCTCGGTAATTGGCTTCGACGATCAGATGGAAACCGCTTACTTTGTGCCGTCTCTCACGACGATGCGTCAGCCGACTGTGGAAATGGGGCTCGCGGCATCAGCTGCACTGCTTGACTTGATCGCCGGCAAACCTCACAAGATACCTGTCATGAACGCCTCTTTGCAAAGAAGGGAATCCACACAACGCCCAAGTCAGGGGGCCCAGTTTCTGCAAATGTGAGGATCGACAGCCAATTAACTCAATCAACTCGCATTCATAAAGTAAGAGTCGTCCTTGCTTGGTGCCCTCGAACCTTATTGGCATTGGGTCCACTTGTCAGGTGAACATCGAGTAGCTCGACCGTCCAATTTTTGAACAACTATTTACCTTCGTTTTCTATATCAATTTGGGAGTAATACCAATGGTGCTTTTTTTTCGCCGTGCCTGCATTGCCTTGTTGGCCAGCCTATCGCTTGCTTCGTTTAGCTCCGGGCAGGTTCTTTTTGAAATGAATCTGGATCGGTTCGCCGAAGTTGGATTTACATACAACGCCTTTGGGGATGGAGGTTTTGTCGTCGAGAACGATTACTTCACGATGGACGCGACCGGCTTCGGCGGCGCAGGCGTCAACACAAGTTTTGAAGAAGTGTTCCCAAATTTCACGAATCAAGAAGCCGTTCTTGAAGTTGAAATTCGTGTGGGAGCAAACAACGAATCGACAGACATTCGTATTGTTCTGGCTGATGAAGATGGATTCGCGGCCAACGGAGGTAGAATTGTCGAAGACTACCAGTACACCATTGACCTAACAGCGCTTCCTGTGGGCGGCACCGACTTTGCTGTGGTTCAAATCGATCTCGACACCTTTATTTTCAATGACACTTCCTTCCAGGCGGAACCCGGCGATGACGGAGCGGTCAACTATGGGCTTTTCCAAGTTCAAATTCAAAGTGTGTTTCCTGAATCTGGTAATATCAACGATACAACACCTCGCACCGACGTGGACATTAGGCGTGTGAGTCTTGTGATGGGCCAAGTGCCTGACGTCGGTCTGGAAGGTGACTTCAACGATGATGACGTTGTCGATTTGGCCGATGTAGATTTTTACAACGGTAACATCGGTCAGCCCGCTTCATTCAATCCGGAACTTGATCTTGATGAAAGCGGTACGATCGATGTCGCAGATTTGAACCTGCACATTCAAACTTTCGTTCAAACTTCAAACGGAGGTGTCGGAACCGCTGTGGGCGACTTGGACCTAGATGGCGATGTTGATGTTCTTGGCGACGCAGCCCAGCTCGTCAACAACCTTGGCAGCTCGGTAACGAGCTGGGCCAATGGTGACGTTGATGGCAACGGAACCGTCGATGTCCTTAGCGATGCCGCTGCTTTGGTTAACAACCTTGGTTTCAACAACGGCGGCGCTACTGCTGGCGAATAGAATCGGATTCTTCATGATCGCCGGTCAGATTGTCGTGTTCCACAGGTGTTCTCACCGTGTTGAACAAGATGAACTGGCCGGCTGATCGTTTCGATTGACCGATTTTGTATCTTCAAACTCAGACTTGACGGTAGCAGTTATGTCGATCCATTGAATTAGAGTTTGGCCAGCCGCAATTCGTTAATTCTTCTTTTGGCTGTTTAACACATCTGGCAACCTACTGATTGTCTTTGCTGAGATAATCAACGAGGGGGCCAGATTTTTTGTTGTCCACTGGTTGGGAATGGATCGCGGGAGCATCCCGTCAGGCCAAAGGTTCTGTTGGGGAGGAATGCGTGTCGTCTCGCAAGCTTACTCTTTGAACTTCCCGCGACGATGGGCTGCAACGAATTGATCGATTGAGCCAGTCGCTTCTTCCCTTGCTCGAGCGGTTGGTCAATGAATCTGGTTGGTCAATGAATCCTCAATTGCTTTAGAGGGATTTGAGAAACTTAATGAGTGCTGCTCGTTCGGAGGCGGACATTGTGCGAAACGCCTCCTTGGCTGATTCACCCTCGCCGCCGTGCCACAAGATGGCTTCCTCGATTGTGCGGGCCCGTCCGTCGTGCAGGTAGGCCTCACCCGTTCCGTTGACCCCGGCCGCGTGCCCGATATTCCACAGCGGCGCGGTTCTCCATTCGGCTCCCGTCGCAACACCCTCTCCCATGTTGTCTGCCAAGCCAGAACCCATTTCGTGCAGCAACAGATCGGTGTACGGTTTGATGACTTGATCGCGAACCTCGGTCATTGGGTGGTAAGGACCGGTCGTGAACTGAGTGACATGGCATTTCGCGCAGCCCGCGTTGGCGAACAGCGTTTCGCCTTGAAGTGCTTGGGCATCGTTAAGATCGCGACGAGATTGGACGCCCAGCAGCGCCGCGTAGCGCGTCATCAAATCAAGCTCGTCGTCATCGATTTCGATGTTGCTGGCCGATGACTGCCCATCAAGAACAGGGAAAACGGAAGTGGGCACTCCGATGTCATGGTTCAGCGCGATCGCGACTTGTTCTCGCACCGATGAAGTCGCGCCCTTGTAGCCAAACCGGCCTAAGCGAGACTCGTTTGTTTCCGGGTCGGTTACGATTTGGACTCGGCCGGAGATTCCGTCTTGGTCTGCGTCATCCGGATCGGCCAGTGCGGTGATGTTTCCTTCGGAAATCGCTTCGAGCAATCCCATCCCGACAAGCGCCGGGGCGACCCGGATTGAGTAGTGCGTTGGGGTCGAACCAGAGAACGCGTAATTGGGTTTGCGTAACGAGTACGTCCCGCCGTCGCCGTAGGTTCCATTGATGGTCGTGTAGCTACTGATCGAGACGCTTCCCTCGGTCGAGCCGCTGGTGCTTCGCGGTTGCAACACCGAACCAAGGGTCGGGTGAGTGGACCCAGATGAGTCGATGCCGATTTTGACAACGCTTTGATCCATCAGCGCTCCGATCGCCGGTGGCAGAGAACGTCCATTGTTGACATGGCATTGGACGCAGCTGCGCGCGATGTACTTAGGGCCAAGTTTGCCAACGTGAGTCGAAAACGCTGGGTTGCCTGGTTCGGAATGGCTTCCGTTACCAAAATCCGTGTGATGCAACCGCCGGCCCAACATGAATGAGAAGCCATTGGTCGGCGAAAGATTGGTGGCAATTTGTTTGAAGGCTTCTTCCGGTTCGTTGGAATACGGACGGTGGAGCGTTGTTTGTCCACCGAGCAACCCCACTGCAGGCAAGGGATGCGAATCAAGGTTGTGGTTGAAGTTACCGGGAACGCCAGGGCTGATGCCTAAGTCCTGCGACGTCCCCCAAGGCACGATTCCTTCGCCGACGACGTACAGCAGAGTCGTTCCGTAGTAGTTCGATCGGCCGTGTCGTGGCGCTAAGAGGAATTGGCTGATCTCGATTTCGACCCGATCACCTATCCGGAGGGGGCGATTAAACTGGGTGTTACTGTTGATCGTCGCGGAGTAATTAAAGTCGGTCTCGCCCGGCGTGGCCGAAGGATTGGATGAGACAAGTGTGGCAATCTGGTTGTTCGAATACTCTGCGATGGTCGTGATTCCGCGAAAGAAGGTCCGGAACTCGGCTGGGTTCAGTTGGCGCTGTGTTGTGTAATTGAACGTGATGTCCGTCCCACCGTTTCTGCCAACACGATCGATGATCTCGATGTTCATCATCCGCTGTTCCCAGTACCAACTTAGATAGTGGTCGTAGGCTTGGAACTGTCCTTCCCGAGCATGACGGTCACGGACGCGATCAGACAGAGTCGTAATTAGCGCGCTGGGTGTTTCGACGGTGGTTGGAGCCTCTTGTTGGGTGCTGGCGTTAAAAAGTGTGATGATGTCGTCGTTTGATCGACTCAGATTCGAGATCAAAAGAACTGCGTCACCCAGCACATCAACTTGGCCGTTTGCGTCTAGGTCTCCGAAGGACCAATTCGGGGTGGAGCTGAACAGGTTCGAAACAAGAGTCGCTGCGTCGCCCAAGACATCAACCTTTCCGTTGAGATCGATGTCACCCACTAGGTAGGGACGTCCAAACCCATTTGCGGCGGCTGCGGAAGCAAGCCATTGGTCTCGGTCGGCCAAGTCAACTTGGCCATCGTCATTCAAGTCGAAGGCGCTGCCGTGTGTCCCCGCTGCAATGACACTGACCAAGGCGTCGATATCAATCTTGTCCCAAGTTGAATCCCCGTTGAAATCGCTGTCGTTGTCGGCGTACGAAACGCTGGTGACTAACAGACTGATGCAAATCGCATGGATGAAACGAAGCAACATAAATGGTCTCGTTGTTAGAGGAAATGTTTTTGAATTCAAAAACCTAGAAGCGGCAAGCCGCGGGCCATTGGGGGCAACGTCAGCCCTCGAGACGTGCCTGAAACCGGTTTCAGCCCTTCTCGCGTCCAATGATATCCAAAAAGTGATCAGAGTAAAGCGGAAACTGGCCCCGTCACCGAGGCGCTGCGCCTTGAGGGGCTGGTTAACGATACCGCCCAGAACAGGCGGGCAAGACCGCGCATGCCTAAAATTTCGGTTAAACGAAACGAGCCTCGTCGCAGCCGTGGCCGCAACGAGGCGTCGTTCGTTCGCAGGAGGAAGTTCGTTTGAGCTCGCGATTGACGTCGATCGTCAAACGCTGTCGCGCACTCGGGTCGGCGTGTCTTGCATCTCACGCAGCGCCGAAAGATACAGCAGTGTGCTTTCTCGGTCACCTTTGCGGGCGAGCACTTTCGACGCCTCGCGCATGATGTCGCGACGACTGATTTGCCCCACCAGTTTGGTGCCCTCTAGCACTGGCAGGCGGCGACGGTCGTTGTTAATCATGATCTGAATGATCGAAAACAACTGTGTATCTGGACTAATGGTGACCGGATACTGATCCATGAACGCACCGACTTGATTGGTTGGCAGGCCTTCGTAAGCAGCGTCGATCAGTACTTTCATCGAAGACGCTTCAGAGAACACGCCGACTAAGTTACGATCAGAATCGACGACCGGTGCACCCGAGATCTTTCGTTTGAGCAAAATTTCAATCGCGTGGAACACGTCCATGTCCGCTCGCAGCGTGACCAAACTAGACGTCATAAAGTCTCGTGCGCACGAGATCGTGGGTAGAATCGTGGTGGCCATTGTTTCGCTCCAATTCGATGACATGAATCGCTTGCCGGCCAATCCTCGTGATCGGCGCAAGCCTCCATTTTATGGACTTCACTGCGAAACGCAAAAAAATTTCTTATTGCAAGGTGTGAAATAAATCCCAATGTCATCTTTGTGAAAAACGGGACGAAGTTTTCCCGGAGTTTTAAGCTGTTGGAATCCAAGGCCAATGGTTGAACGGGTGACTTTGCTGTCAGCCTCGCTCGTGCCCCGGCGCGGAACGCCTCGCGTTTCCCGTCTTATCGCCCTGGCGTTGGTTGGTTCAGACCACACGAGTCAGCGACATTTGGGCCCACGTTTTTCGGACGATCGTTAGTGTTCGACTGCGGTGCCACTACCGTTTGGGATTCGGACGCTCTCGATCAACTCGATCACTTCTGCTGGCGGTGGCGGCGTGATTGAACTGATCGTTAGCGTGACGATGAAGTTGATCGCCATGCCAACGGTCCCGATGCCTTGCGGCGAGATGCCCAGCAACCAATCTTCTTTCGCGAGGATCGGCTGTTCGAAGAAAAGCGGCAGGACCTTGTCGGCGGTACAAAGCACGATATAGGCCATGGTAAAGACCAGTCCGATGATCATTCCCGTGACCGCACCGGCGCGATTGACTCGCTTGCTGAAGATTCCCAAAAAGATCGCTGGAAAGAAACTTGCGGCGGCCAAGCCGAAAGCGAACGCGACGACCTCCCCGACGAAGCCCGGCGGGTTGATCCCAAAATATCCGGCTACCAAGATTCCAAAGATGATCGCCACGCGACCAACGAACAGCTTGCGTTCTTCGGTTGCGTCGGGCTCGCAGAAACGAATGTACAAATCATGGGCCAACGAAGAACTAATCACCAGCAGCAAACCGGCTGCCGTTGATAGCGCGGCAGCCAAGCCACCGGCGGCGACCAACGCGATCACCCACGGCGGCAAGACGGCGATCTCGGGTGTCGAGAGCACGATAATGTCCTTGTCGATATGAGCCAATTCTGAGCTGCGAACCGTGTCGCCGCTTGGCGCGGTCCGATCCACCAATTCGAGACTAATCTGACCGTTTTCGTTGAGGTCGTCGAACTTCAACAAGCCGGTGTTCTGCCAACGAGTGGCCCAGTCAAGTGGCTGATCGTCTTTCGATAGCCCGTAAACCACCTTGTTCGGTTCGGCTTTGTGATTTTTCTTGGCCGCGGCGTTTTCCGCACGAGCTTCCATGATCGCGGTAAACGCACGTGCTTGGTCGGTTGCCATCTCAAACGTGACGGGCGATTCAGAACCGCGAGTTAGCGTGACTTGCTCGACCTTTGCCTCGTGCATGGTGTTGATCAGGTTGTAGCGAGCGAACAGACCCAACGCCGGAGCCGACGTGTACAGCAGCGCGATGAAAATGATGGCCCAAACGGCCGAGTACCGAGCCGCACGGACATTCTTGACGGTGTAGAAACGCACGATCACGTGCGGCAGTCCCGCCGTGCCAAACATCAATGCTGCGGTGATCAAAAAGACGTTCCATGAACTACCGAACTTGGTAAATGGCGTCGTGTATGCCTCGTGTCCCAGTTCGATCAAGACCTCGTTCAGCCGTTGGGAAATATCGCTGAATGCGAATGCTCGTTGAGGAATCGGATCGCCGGTGAGCTGCTGGGAAATCGCGACACTGGGGATGATGAACGCGAGAATCAGCACGAAGTACTGAACGACTTGCGTCCAGGTGATGCCTTTCATGCCACCCAACACGGCGAAGAAAGCAACAATTGCCATGCCAATGCAGACACCGACGGCCAAGTCGACCTCTAAGAATCGTGAGAACACAACGCCAACGCCCTTCATTTGCCCGGCGACGTAGGTCAGCGAAACAAAGATCGCACAAATCGCCGCAACGATTCGCGCCGTTTCACTGTAATAGCGAGCGCCGATGAAATCTGGGACGGTGTAGTGACCGAACTTGCGCAGATAAGGCGCTAATAGCAACGCCAGCAGCACGTAACCGCCGGTCCAGCCCATCAGATAAACGCTGCCGTCGCTGCCGCTAAAACTGATCAACCCCGCCATACCAATGAACGACGCGGCGCTCATCCAGTCGGCAGCTGTTGCGGCTCCGTTAGCGATCGCGGGAACGCCCTGCCCTGCCACATAAAACCCGGCTGTCTCTTTGACTCGGCTTCGCCAGCCGATGTACAGATAGATGCCAAACGTGATGGCGATAAAGGCCCAAGTCCATGGCAGTGCGGGATCGGAGGCAGCGATCAAGAGGTTGAGCATTGGAATCTTCTTAGCAAAGAGAACGCAAGATGCGGAATCATCGCGTGAGTTCGGTGGCTAGTCGTTGCGGGCACTCGCTATCAGTCGTTGACGTTGTGCTTCCGGTCAATCCAATCCATTGCGAGTGCATAAACCAGCACCAAAACAACAAATACAAAGATCGAGCCCTGTTGGGCCATCCAGAAGCCGAATCCGACTTCCCCAATTTTGAAGTGGTTCATCGCTTCGATTGAGAAAACACTCAATCCAAACCCGGTAACGGCCCAAATCAATAGCAGCACGATCACCAGCTTTAGGTTGGATCGCCAATAGCTGACGGTTTGCTGAGACTCGTTCATCGGCCGGGTCCTTTGGTGGAGGGGAAACTCTGCCTCCATTGTGGCACGGTGTTCCCGAATTAGGTAGGACATGTTTTGGATTGTTTAACGAGGAAGAACGACGTCGTTGTCGAGCGGCAACCGTTAAGGGTTTGAAACTCCGGCGTCGATAAGCGATTGAAATGCCGCGTGGTCACGGACCGCATCAAAGTCGCTCTCGTCAGCAACGTAGACGCGATATTGGGGCTCGAGGTCGAATGCTTCTGCCAGCCGAGTGACGCACGCGTCAACTTGCGCGTCCAACGCCAAGTAGCACGCGAGGTTGTAATGAGCGATCGCGCTGCCGGGTTCTTCCTC
>CAZLFF010000005.1:18473-62794 GCA_964558755.1 uncultured Pirellulaceae bacterium | reverse complement strand
ATCGCTCTCTCCATCGCTTCGATCGAGCCCATCAAGTGATCATTCCGCTTGTGGCACCACGCGACCGCCAATAACGCGTGCAGGTTATCGGGTTCCAAGTCGATTACTGCGTCGAACCACTCGATCGCCTGACCATAGCGTTCGGCCAATCGGCAGGCTTGACCCTTCAGGTACAGCACTCGCGAAGCGTGCCCGCGCGGATCGGTGATCAAGTTCAAATGGTACATGGCCGAATCGGACATGACCCGCCGCAGGGGTAATTCCAGCGTCCAGCGATCGTCGAACATCGATCCGAGTTCGAGGTAGCCTTCGGCGGACTGGAGGTTCTGTAAGGTCGTGGGCGAGATAGAGTTAGGCATGGCCGTGGTTGATGCTGGGAGCATCCACCTGATTCAGTAGCGTGGCGAGTGTTAAGTCATTCAGGTTGTTGCGTATGCTCGCGGCATTCAAGACGAATGCAGGCACGGCACTTGTTGGATGCCAGTGTAGTTGATCGGTGCGAGTTCTCGTATGAGGTGATTCGGAAACACGACTGTTGCGACATGTTGAATTTTGGCAGCACGTAGCGTTTAAGCAACATTGATGTTCGGGCGTGGCGGCCCTGAAAAAAAGGGTTTCTGGCGACCGATGATGGCGTTGCTTCTTCGTTCAGGCTGGCTAGTAAAGATTCTCGATCCGAAATAACGGTTGGGCGTCTGGTTTGCAGTGGTTGGCGATCAGCGGTTTCGTCTCAATCAAAGAATCCTCCGATGCCAAAAATCGCCCGCAAATTTTGCTCTGTCGTGACCCTTGCGTCAACGTTCGCGTTGGCGATTGTGTTCATCGGTACCGGTGTGAAGAGCTCGGTCGGACAAACTGATAATCCGGGGATTGAGACGGTCGTACCAATCGACCAACCGCAGCCGGAGTGGCGGTACACTCGATTCGGCTGGCAAGACGCCAACCAGTGGGCATCGCTGAGCGATGTCATCCATCCCCCCCAGCGCGGCGTCGACGAATTTCACCCAGCGGCCTTGGCGGGTTTGATCGTGTTCAGCGTGTTAGGTTCGATGCTCTGGGCATCCAACGAGTGGGAAGTAGCCCAGCTGTTCGGGGCAAGTAAGGACTAAGCCCCGAACAAGTGCCGTCACTTTGCCACGACGCGTTGGAAAAACGTTCCGCCTAAACAACGTTCTGGTTAAACGCTAAGGGCCGCAGCGGGCACGGGGAAGTTCTCACACATCTGCGAGACCTCGGTGCGAATGCCTTCGATCGCCGCGGCGTCTTCGTGCTGCGACAACGCGCTGTGGATCCAAGCAGCGATCTTTTTCATCTCGTCGGCACCCATTCCGCGGGTCGTCAGAGCCGGTGTGCCGACTCGGATGCCGCTCGGGTCCATCGGAGCCCGCTCATCGTAGGGGATCATGTTCTTGTTGACCGTGATGCCGCACTTGTCGAGCGTTTCTTCGGCGATTTTTCCTCCGATACCGAGCGACGTGACATCGACGAGGCAAAGATGATTGTCGGTTCCGCCGCTAACTAAGGAAAACCCTTGAGCCAACAATTCGTCACCAAGCACTTTTGCGTTGGCTTTGACTTGCTGGGCGTAGGCTTTGAAGTCAGGCTTGAGGGCTTCGCCGAAACAAACGGCCTTCCCAGCAACGACATGCATCAGCGGGCCGCCCTGCATGCCGGGGAAAACGGCCGAGTTGATCTTCTTGGCCCACTTTTTCTTGCATAAAACTAGGCCGCCGCGAGGGCCGCGAAGTGTCTTGTGCGTGGTGGTCGAAACGAAGTCCGCGACGGCAACCGGATCGTCGTGCTCGCCCGCCGCAACCAGACCCGCGTAGTGAGCCATGTCGACGAACAGGATTGCACCGACCTCATCCGCGATCTCACGGAACTTAGCGTGCGGGATTTCACGCGGGTACGCGCTCGCACCGGCCACAATCACTTTTGGTTTGTGCTCGCGCGCTTGGGATGCAATTTGATCGAAGTCTAACGTGTGCGTGTCTTTGGTGACGCCGTAATGCACGAAGTTGTACAGCTTTCCTGACAGGTTCAGGTGCATTCCATGGGTCAGGTGGCCGCCGTGTGCCAGATCCAAACCCATCACGGTGTCGCCGGGCTCCAAACCGGTTGCCAAGTAAACAGCTTGATTCGCTTGTGAGCCGGAACTTGGTTGTACGTTCGCGTAGTCCGCACCAAAGAGTTCTTTGGCTCGATCTCGAGCCAAATCTTCGATAACGTCCGCGTGCTCGCAACCGCCGTAGTAACGACGACCGGGATAGCCTTCGGCGTACTTGTTGGTCAGCACGCTGCCGACGGCTTCCATGACGGCCGGGCTGGTGTAATTTTCGCTGGCGATCATTTCCAAGCCGTCTTGCTGACGATGAGCTTCGTCTTGGATGGCGGCGTAGACGTCGGGATCTTGTGATTGGAGAAGATTCATGGGAATGATTTCCGGTGTGCGGTTCTTTTGAGTGCGGCTGAGTCGGATGGGATGAGGCCGCAAAATTTTTTTTGGCGGCTGACAATGAGCCACGGCCGAGATAACTCGATCAACGAGTTCTATTTTAGTTTCTCGACCCGAACTTCCAAGCCGTCCACGTTATCGCCCAGCTCAGCGGGAGACTCATTGATCCGCAAGCACAGGACACCGTCTTTGTCGGCTGTGACGGTCGTCCCATAACCGACCGTCAGGGGTGAAACCAACGGCTCATGGATGGACAAATTGTCCACATTTTCGCTTGGCAGGACGGCAGCAGTCAGCATCCCCAGCGGTCGACCCGCGTAATACCGCAGCGTCACGCCACCGGCCTCGCATGGCCACGGCTGATCGGTCATTTTTACCGTGTAGCGCCCGCGGCCCGAGATCCTCAGCCGATCGCCCTTGCGAACAGGAATAGTGGTGCGTTGCCAACTGTGATCGGCCGCGATGGCGAACCCTCGTGCGCCGGTCGTTTGTTCATTCGGCAGCGGCAAAGCGTCTCCAACGGCGGCCCGCACGACATCGGTGCCATAGTCGAGTTCATGCACAAACAGTCGCCAGTCGGTCTCTAGCTGCTGTCGCTCTCGCCGGTCCAAGCCCGTCAGTGTGCGGCGACGGAACTTTGGCGCGGGTTCGTTGACGTAGCGATTCATACGAGCAAAATTTTTGGCGGTTAGCCGATGGTGCGTCAGAAACTCGCACGCAGCCCAACTCCATCCGTAGAACCGAACGTCCTGGAATGCACTTGGCTCAATCGCAAACACGTCATCGAGCGTCATGCCCTGCTGCTGTTTCAATTGGTCTCGCACGATTTTGACTCGTCCCCAATACGGTGTTTCCGTCCGGCTTTGAGTTCGATAACCCAACCGCAGCTGACCCGCATCAGCGTCCCAACGATGTAACCCCAGCCACTCGGCCATGCCTTCGCTGTACCACGGAGGTCCAAAATCGCCTAGAAACTGGCTCATAAAGGCGTGGGTTCCTTCGTGCAGTAGCAGGTGCCGAGTGTAATAGTTTCCGGGCTGAGGATAGAGCCAGATGTCGTTTCGTAACGCATAGCCGGCGGGAAATCTTGGCAGGTCTTCCGCGAGTAAACCAGCGCGGTCGAATTTGGATTCGTCTGCCATTAAGAACGCCTGCACTTGCCAATCGGCGGCTTTCGAGCGTTTGATTTTGAAGCGCTCGCACCACTGTTCGACGGCTAAATCAAAAACGCGAACGAGCTCTTTCAAGTCCTTGCGATCGCGGTCGTCGGTGTAGAGCGTCAGATGCTGACCCGACGTGCTGAAAATGCCGACCGTTGCGATTTGTTCTGCGTTGACAACGATTTTCTGACCGAGAACCGACGGGGGGGAGACAGCACCGACGGCAAGAACGGCCATCGCGGCAACCACAATGCCGAGGCTTGGAGGACGCACAGGCCAGTCCCGTTGGCGATAGCTGCTCCGCGAACACCACGTCTCTGCGGTTAAGATGCAACAACAGCCGGCAGGTGTTGGGCACGAAACATCACAAAGCTCACGATCCGTGTTCATTGGCGCCCAGTAGCGGTTAAAATTCTGTTTTTGCAATTTGTTGTCCAAAACGGAGTCGCATCATAGCAGGTTCATCCCATCGTCAGGTCGCCCTGAAAGCACTTTGTAACGCCGCACTGGTTCTGGCTGCCAGTGTTGGTTGCTTGGGTTCGGCGGAAAACGAAGTCGTGGTCTACACGGCCCTCGATAAAGAGTTCTCGCAACCAATTCTCGATCAAGTTGGGAGCGAGCTAGCGCTGACGGTTCGCCCCAAATTCGACGTGGAGTCGAACAAGACCGTTGGCCTTGTGACCGACTTGATCCAGCACCGCAAACGGCCACGGGCCGACCTGTTTTGGAACAATGAAATATTGCATACGATTCGGTTGCAGCAGTTAGGCATGTTGCAAGCGTGGACTCCGCCAGACACCGTCGCCACCCCCGACCGTTTTCGAGCGACTGACGGAACATGGTTCGGCTTCGCCGCGCGGGCTCGGGTGTTTTTGGTCAACACCGACCTCCTGCCGGACTCGGGTCAGCGACCCAGTTCGTTTTACGACCTTGCCAACCCGCGGTGGGCCAGGAAGTGCGGCCTCGCTAAACCACTGTTTGGCACTTCGGCAACCCACGCAGCCGTGATGTTCGATCGGCTGGGCGTCCAGGATGCGTCACGTTGGTATCAGCAGTTTGAGTCGAATGCGTCAATCGAAAGTGGGAACCGACAAGTTGCCGTCAAAGTCGGACGCGGCGAACTGGTCTTTGGCTTGACCGATACGGACGACGCGATGCTGGAGATCGACCGCGGTAGCCCCGTGGCGATCGTGTATCCGGATCAGGGCGACAGTCAGATCGGAACGTTGTTAATCCCCAACACGTTGTGCATTTTGCGCGACGGTCCGAATCCAGCTCGGGCGAAGCAGTTGGCCCAGCGATTGTTAGAGGCAGAAATCGAGAAAACGCTCGCCGCCGGCCCAAGTGCTCAGTTTCCTCTAAACGAAAATATTACGTCCGTTAGTCGAGCGAACCCGCCGCGTGATTTGAAGACGATGGGCGTGGACTTCGAGAGTGCCGCCAAGCAATGGACAAACGTCGCGGCAGTGCTGCGAAACATTTTCGAATAAAGAAAGAGCAGCCGGCTGACTTCCCCGGACGCCAACAAAAAAGGCACCGCCTGTTATCAGACGGTGCCTTTTGAATGACTTCGCTTAATCGGTGATTGACTCACCAACCAAAACTAGTTGCAGCAAGGTGTTGCTGGGCAGCAAGAGCGACGAGCACGCAGGCTGCTAACGGCCGAGCGAACGACGTAGCGACGCTGACGTGGCTGGCGGCAGCAAGTTGGTGCAGGCTCAGCAGCGGCTTCACAACCACATGACGGTGCTGGTGCTGGTGCTGGCTCAGCGGCGCATCCGCAGTCGGCAGCTGGAGCCGCTTCGACAACCGAAGGAGCGGCAGCGTACTCAACGGCAGGTGCAGCAGCGCCACATCCACAATCTTGGGCAACAGGAGCCGCAACTGCTGGAGCAGCTGTGTAAGTCATTGGTGCGGCGCCATCAACGATTTGACCGTCAAGGACGGTACCTTCAAGGGCAACGCCTTCGCTGGCAACAGGAGCGTCAATGACAGGAGTCTCAACAACAGCCGAATCAGCGACGGCTTCGGTTGCAGCAGCAGCTGCATCAGCAACCGGAGCAGCGACAGCTTCCGTCACGGCTTCGGTAACAGCTTCCGTTACAGCGGCTTCTTGGGCGTTAACGGATACCGCACAGGCGGCGATCAAACCAAAAGCTAGGATAGCCTTCTTCATAACTAAAATCTCTCCACAAAATCTAAGGGTTAATTCTCAAACGTTGCGGTCAACATCGACGCGCCAGAACGCTTGGGTTTTCGGATCCAGTCGGAAGTATAACCGTTAAACCCGCCCTTGTTTCGCCATTCTTTTGCAGTTTTAACGAGAGGAAAATAGCGTGGCGATAAGCACCAAAAAAAGGACCGAAGGGCGTCCAGTTTGGCTTCGGCGGATGAAGAATTTCGACAGCACTTCACCACCAGCCATCCTTGCCCCGCGCGACGTAGCGGTTGCTGAATTTGGCTACTTGCCCAAGCTAACCAGCGGTGCCGACACCGCGTGATCGGTGATCACAGTGCCCAGCAAAGTGTGAGCCGCCACGTCGTAGATACCGACGGGAATGGTCTGGCCGATGAGACGTTCCGTCCCGTCGAACACCACGATGCGATCGCAATGAGTTCGTCCGGTCAGCTGCATTAAACCTGTTTCGGGGTCCGCGCCACCGCCGTTAACGTCCGCATCAACTCGCTTGCTGGGGCCTTCGACTAAAACTTGCACGGTCTGGCTGAGGAACTGTTGGTTGTCTTCTTCGCTGATTCGGTTCTGCACGGCCAGCAGTTCATTGTTGCGGCGCTTCTTGACCTCGAACGGGACGTCGTCGGGAAGATGATCGGCCGCCCGCGTGCCCGGACGCTCGCTGTACTTAAAGATAAAGCTATTCTTGAACCGGCATTCCTCAACCAGTTTGACGGTTTCCTGGAACTCTTCTTCGGTCTCCCCGCAAAAGCCGACGATGAAGTCGCTGCTGACTGCGGCGCGGTCGCCTAGCGTTTCTTTGATCCGAGCCATCATGTCGCGATAATCCTGCACCGTGTAGCCGCGCTTCATTCGCTTGAGCACCGCGTCGCTGCCGCTTTGCAGCGGAACGTGCAGATAGGTCGAGCACTTTGGCAGATCGCGGATCGTGGTCAGTAGCTCGGTGGTCATGTCTTTAGGATAGCTGGTGACGAACTTGATCCGCTCGATGCCCTCGATGTCGTGCAGTTTCACCAGTAAGTCAGCCAACCGCGTGGTCGTGCCGTCATCTGCTACGTGCTTGTAACTATTGACGGTCTGTCCTAGCAGCGTGATTTCTTTCGCGCCTTGCTCGGCCAGTACTTTGGCTTCGTCGCACACCATCTGCGGATCGCGGCCCTGCTCTGGCCCGCGAGTCATCGGGACGATGCAGTAAGTGCAAAACTTGTCGCAACCGATTTTGATTCGCAGGAACGCTTGGAATGGGGTTGGCCGCATCGTCGGGTCACGCATCGGGTCGAACGTCTCGTGCGAGCGCTTGATGTCCTGGACCTTTCCGTCGCGGCGGCCCATGCTGACGGCCACGTGCTGCCCTCCCTCGGCCCGAGCCTTGGCGATGAGCGCGGGGATTTCCTTGAGCTGGCCCGGCCCCGCGATGATGTCCACGTAAGGAGCTCGCTTGAAGATCAACTGCTGATATTTATGAGCCATACAGCCCATGACGCCGATGATCTTTTCCGGGTTGTCTTGTTTGGCTTTCCGCAGGCGGCCGAGTGCACTGTACGTTTTGTTTTCCGCTTGCTCGCGAACGCTGCACGTGTTGAACAATAACGTGTCGGCGTCATCAATGTTGTCGGTCAGTTCATAGCCATCACGGCGCAGGCTGGCGACGACCATTTCGCTGTCGAGCATGTTCATCTGACAGCCAACAGTTTCGATGTAAAGCTTGTGAGTTTCAGTGGCGATTTCGGTGGACATGGCTCGGGTCGCGACGAAGCGAATACAGGAATCAGTCAATTCGGCCCCATAGTGTACCGTCTACTGATTTTCC
Organism: uncultured Pirellulaceae bacterium; assembly: GCA_964558755.1. GTDB lineage: Bacteria > Planctomycetota > Planctomycetia > Pirellulales > Pirellulaceae > Mariniblastus. Next base: position 55,175 of record CAZLFF010000005.1, on the reverse strand, counting down.
CTGACGAGCCCGAAAACGGCGCCAGCGACGATGAAAACAGAAAGTAAAACGCCTGTGATGTTACCGTGCCATTGGTCTTCATGCGTCCAGACGTAACGACAGCCAGCTCAAGACAGCCAATTTCTGCGGTTGCAGATGAGATGGCCGTCGCGACGAGAAAATCGGCTCCGACCAACGGAGCACCCACGACGTGCGGGTTACTCGAACTGATCGCCCACGGCGGGTTGGCGGCCGCGGAGGAAATCCGCGATTGGCATCGGCTTCTTGCCCGCCGGTTGGATTAGGTCGATCGAAAGGGCTCCGTCGCCCGTTTGGATGATCAAGCGTTCGGGATCGCAGGCGATGACTTCACCCGGCTTGCCAGTGGTCGACGAAACATCCGAGGCGATCGACGCGACGTGAACGATCAGTCGCAGCGGTTGCTTGCCTGCGTTGGGCCAGTTCGTAAACGTCCCGGGCCAAGGTTGAAACGCGCGGATGTGGTTGATGATTTGTGATGCAGATTGAGTCCAGTCGATCAGGCCCTGAGATTTCTTTAGACGCGGTGCCTTGGTGGCCATTGATTGGTCTTGAGGATCACCGATCGTCGATTCGCCATCCCATTTTTCTAGCATCGCGATCGAATCGTAAACCGGCTGAACTCCCAACTCCGCCAATCGAGGTTCAATCTGCTCGGTTGTCTCGGTGGGTCCGATGTCCGTTTCGGCGGTCGCAAGGATCGGGCCACCGTCAAGGCGCGGTGTCATGTGAATGATTGTCACCCCCGTAACGGTGTCGCCGTTGTAAATGCACCAATTGATCGGCGCGGCGCCTCGGTATTTGGGCAGCAGCGAGCCGTGCAAGTTGATGCCACCGAGTCGAGCGGCGGACAGACACTCGTTGGATAAAATTTGCCCGAAGTCACAAACGACAAACAGATCGGCAGCGTATTCGGCAAGCGTCGCAACGAACGCGGGGTCATTTGCATCGGCCGGATCGAGCACCGTCAAACCTTTGGCAACCCCGAGATCACGCGTGGGGTTCTCGGCCGTCTTTCTTCGTTTACCGGCATCAGCGATCGGCCGCGTCACGAGCGCTAGTACTTCATGATTGGAGTCAATCAATGATTGAAATGACGGGACGGCAAACGGGCCGGTGCCGAAAAGGATTAGACGCATGAATGATAGAACGGAGTGTCGATCCGTTTTTCAAAAAGTCGTAAAGCCAAAAAATCAAAAAGATGAGTCCGCGATCAAAGAGGCAGGCTGGTTCGCCGCAAAAGTTCCGCGTAACAAGAGCTTGGCCGATCCCAATCAAACGCAGTATCGAGCCTCGATCGCGGCCAGTCGCTTTCTAATGGTCTCGTCGTCAGGGATCTCACCCGTCGCCCGCATTGAGTCGAACTGGATCTTGAACTCAACGAGTTCCATTTCGACCTGACGCTGGCAACTTTCGGGCACTCGGTCGATGAACAGGACGCCGTTCAAGTGATCGTGCTCATGTTGAATGACTTTGGCCAGCATTCCGTTGACGGCCATGTCAATTTCGTTGCCCGAAAGATCAAATGCGGAAACGTGAACTTGTTCGGGACGGATCACCGGCGCGCCGACGGATGGAATGCTCAGACATCCTTCTTCGTATTCGTCCTTGCCCTTGGGCATCGATACGACCGGGTTGATAAACACCTGTTCTTTACCCTCGCCGCGCTTTCCGGTTGTGTTGATGACAAACAATTGAATCGGAAGGTCAACTTGATTGGCAGCCAGCCCCACCCCTTTGGCCTCGTACATTAAATCGAACATCTGCTCGACGATGTGCTTTAACTGCGAGTCCACCCGGGTAATCGGTTTTGATTGGTGCCGCAAGGTAGGGTGCGGGTACTGCACAATTTTTAAGTCGGTCAACCCGTCGATGGAGTTTTCGTGTGCCGACATAATTTTTTCAACTCGATTTTCAGGCAATGATAGCGTTGGCGAAAAGTGAGACTAAGTTTTACTTTTTATCTTGACAGCTGAACAGCCAAACGCGGAACCACTTTCTTTTTCTAGGTTTGCGCGAGAGTCGTTTGTCGAGCGAGGGACATGTTTTTCTGGTGATAACACGGTCATTTAAAATGGCCCAAGGTTTTCGTTCACGATATTTTGCATGGTGAAAAATTGGAAATTTTTTTCACCCTTTCATTTTTCAAAAATGTTAATGACGTTGCTTGACAATCAACTTCGCTTCCTCAAAATACGCTTCGTTGAGAGAAATTCCAACGAAGCATTTAAGCGATTACGAAACGTTGGCTGCGTCGATGAGAGACGTCCCTGAGTTGTGCTCGACCGAGTGACAAACTCCAACAGTTTCCGATTTTATAACAATTCGATCAGCCCCAGTTCGGCAACGTTTACGCGCTGTCGGCAATCTGGCATCGCTGCGGCCATGCCAGTTTGAGCACTAAGCGGCGTGTTGTTTTGATCGTTGTGATTGCTTTCTTGTTGGATTCTCCTCGACAACTTGCTGCTTCGAGCTTTTCTTGAGAAGCGTGCAAGCGACTTGCTCAACAGATTGGCGACCGTTTTTGCCAGTCATGGTTTGATTTCATTTTTATCGGGATGCGAGATGCGATGAAAGCGTTTTCGAGAGGACGTTTCGTGATGGCTCGCGAGATTCTTGAAGACGTTGGGCGACGGATTGCCACTAACGGTGACCAGCAAGCGGCAGGATGGACCGCTTGAAATGATACGGATTCGGCACGAGGCCGATTCGACGGATTTAGGGTGGCGACGAACGAGGGATCGACGTCGGCAGCTTCGGCTGGAAGGACGGATCCACCCACCCTTTTTGATTTTGGCTTGGATGCCAAGCAACGCGATGGTCTTGGCAGGAAGCCGGCCATCGTTTTTTTGTGCGCCTAAGCCCCTCAATGAAGGGATTCCCATGCCCGATTGTTTGCTTGCCTTTGGAGCCAACGAAGGCGATCTCAAAGCCACCTACCACGCTGCCGTGTCGGCGATTGAGGCGACCGAAGGAGTCGATTCGGTCATCGCGGGGGAGGCGATAGCGACGCAGTCGGTTGGCGGACCCGCCGATCAGCCGGATTATCTAAACGCTTCGATTCGAATCGCGACGGAACTGTCAGCGACCGCATTGCATGAGCGATTGATCCAGATCGAATCGCAGTTGGGGCGTGAGCGGCGAGAGCGTTGGGGTTCGCGGAAGATCGACCTCGACCTGTTGTTGTATGGCGATCATGCGATCCAAACACCGACACTAACCGTGCCGCATCCGCGGATGTCGTTCCGCAAGTTCGTGCTACAGCCCAGCCTAGAGATCGCGGGCGACATGATCCACGTCACGTCCGGCAAAGCGATCGCTCAGCTGTTGGATCATTTGGACTCACGAGCGAACGTGATCGCGTGGGTGAACCCAACCGAAAAAATCTTGCGAGAGCTTGCCTTAGATAACTCGATGGCCGCTTGGACGCTCGTTCCCGTCCACAGTGTAGAACAGTTTGCGGCGTTCGAAACGCAGGTGAAATTGGTGATCGTTGGAAAAGCCACCGAGGATGATTCGGAATCAAGGGAACTTGTCCATCGCGCGTTGGCTTTCGCTGGACCGACATTGGACTTAACACGTGCTGAAGATGAAGACGAAGTAGCCGAGATTCAAGCGGCCGCGGTGGCATGTTCTTGAACGATCGTTGCCGGAAGTCGCTTATTGGTGAACCGGGTAAAATTTAGGATCAACCCATGATGAACGACCAACCGCTTGTTGAGCTCAAGAAGCACTGGGGCTATGACTCGTTTCGCCCACTGCAACGCGAGGCGATCGACTGCGTGCTCGGCGGGCGCGACAGTGTTGTGGTGCTGCCAACCGGCGGTGGTAAATCGCTGTGTTACCAAGTCCCGGCTCTCTGCGGTAACCAAGTTGCGGTGGTGGTGTCGCCCTTGATTTCATTGATGAAGGATCAGGTCGATAGCTTGATCGCCAGCGGGATTAACGCCGCGAGCCTGAACAGTTCGATGTCGGCCGCCGATCAAAATGAGGTCACCCAGCAGGTCCGCGCGGGCGAACTGCGATTGCTGTATCTGTCGCCAGAACGATTGGTTTTGCCCAGTACGGTCGCGTTTTTAAAAAGTGTTGGCGTTCGCTTTTTAGCGATCGATGAAGCTCATTGCATTATTTATTGGGGCCATGATTTTAGGCCCGAGTATAGTCAGCTGAGCAAGTTGCGAGAGGATTTTCCCGACGCGTCGGTTCACGCTTTTACGGCCACGGCCACGGCTCGCGTGCGCGACGATATTGCTCGGCAGTTGAACTTGGCTGATGCCGAGATGCTCGTCGGGAATTTTGATCGACCGAATTTGATCTATCGCGTTCACCGTCGGAATGATCCGCTGAGCCAGATGCGGGCGGTGATCGATCGGTACCCGAAACAATCAGGGGTAATCTACTGCATCAGTCGTAAGGAAGTTGAAAATACGGCAGCGACGTTGAACTCGTTGGGTTATTCGGCCAAACCCTACCACGCCGGTTTAAGCGATGGCGTTCGCAGTGAACACCAGGAAGCGTTTATCAACGAACAAGTGGACATCATTGTGGCGACCGTAGCGTTCGGAATGGGGATCGACAAATCGAACGTGCGTTTTGTTATTCACGCAGCAATGCCAAAGTCGCTGGAAGCCTACCAGCAGGAGAGTGGCCGCGCGGGGCGCGATGGGTTGCCCGCGGAGTGCGCGATGTTGTTCAGTGGTAGCGACCTGATGACATGGAAGCGTATGAACGGTGGATCCGAACTGCTGGACGCGATGTACAGTTACTGCACGAGGTCGCTGTGCCGACACCAGATGTTGGTCGAGTACTTTGGGCAAACGCTCAAGCACGAGGGCGCGGGCGGGTGCAATGCGTGCGACGTTTGTCAGGGAGAATTGAACGCGGTCGACAACCCGTTGATCGTCGCGCAGAAAATTCTCTCGTGCGTACATCGCGTGAACCAACGTTATGGCGCTCATCATGTCGCGAACGTGCTGCTTGGATCGTCGGCAAAAAAGATTCTCGAACAGGGCCACGACAAATTGTCGACTTACGGATTATTGTCTGAGCACTCCAAGAACGCGATTGTTGATTGGGTCGAGCAATTGGTCGGGCAGGGTTTCCTGATGAAAGCGGGTGAGTACGGGACGCTGGCGATTACGGAGTCGGGCCGCGAGTTGTTACGGGGTGACGCGACGCCCGAGCTTTACCACACCGCGCCCGCGGCCAAGAAATCGTCTTCCCGGGCAGCCGACGATTGGGAGGGTGTGGATCGCGAGTTGTTCGAATCGTTGCGAGCGCTGCGGCGCGAGTTGGCGACGGAGAAAGGAATCCCGCCCTTTGTGGTGTTCCACGACGCCAGTCTGCGCGACATGGCTCGTACTCGCCCGTCGGCGCTAGAGAAATTCGCTACGGTCCAAGGCGTTGGCGAGAAAAAACTGGCGGACTACGGTCAGATTTTCGTGGAACGGGTTGCCGAGCACTGCGTGGCGAACGACGTCGCGATGGATCAAGGCAGCGTGGCCGGCGGATCGGGAATGAGCATTCCTTTGTCAGACGCGCGGCCGAAAGTGAAAATGCTTAACCAAGCAAAGGTCACTGCGTTCGAGTCGTTTGCACGCGGTTGCTCTGTGGAAGACGTCGCCAACAAAATTGAACGTGCCAAGTCGACAACCCATGGCTACCTGAGCGAGTACATTCGCGCGAAAGAGGTTACTGATTCCTCGCCTTGGGTCGACCCGGATAACATCATCCGCATTCAGGCCGCCGCCAGCGAGGTAGGTTCATTGGAGAAGTTGTCCCCAATCAAAGAAAAACTGGGCGATGAATTTTCCTACGACGAGATCCGAGTGGTGGTCGATTGCTTGCGCGTTGAGACGGGGTTCGAGTAGACCGCCCACTCGAGGCCGGTCCGCTCGTTTTCTTGCAAGCTACAAAGCGTTTGCCTTAGTTAGCGGGGCTGGGGCGACGGCATCCGATCCCGGCCACTCGTTATCAAGCGTGGCGGATCGAGTTAGCTTGATACTTCCCAGCACGCGACGCGGTGCCCTGCTCCATGATCGATCAGCGGTGGGTTCTTGGTTTGACATTGGTCGGTTGCCAGTGGGCAACGCGTCACGAAGGGGCAGCCGGCTGGCGGGTTGTACGGGCTGGGCACTTCGCCTTCGAGGACCACCAGTTCACCGCGTTGGTCGGGGTCGGTGATCGGGTTGGCGGATAGCAATGCCTTAGTGTATGGATGCCGAGCGGTCGCGTGAATGTCTTCGCAGGGCATCTCTTCTACCACGTTGCCCAAGTACATGACCAGCATGCGGTCGCAGAAGTGATCGATGACTTTTAGGTCGTGTGAGACAAACAGTAGCGTCAGTTGCAGCTCCTCTTTCAAGTCCATCAGCAAGTTCAAAACTTGGGCCTGAATCGAAACGTCCAGCGCCGAGACCGGTTCGTCGGCGATGATGAACTCGGGCTTAACCGCCAACGCGCGGGCGATGCCAATCCGCTGTTTCTGGCCGCCCGAAAATTCGTGCGGGTACTTACCACGGTCGTCGATGCGGAGCCCAACTTTCTCGAGTAGTGAATCGATGTAGGCCGGCATCTCGGATTCAGGGACGACGCGGTGCAGTCGAATCACCTCGCGGAGGGCGGCTTCGACGGTCATGCGTGGGTTGAGCGATGCGTTCGGATCTTGGAAGATCATCTGCATCCGACGTCGGATCGGTCGCAGTTGCCGGCGACTCATTCGAGTAATGTTGGTCCCGTCGAAAATCACATCGCCGGCTGTCGCATCGTGCAAGCGAATGATCGACTTGCCCAACGTGGATTTCCCACAGCCGCTCTCGCCAACGACGCCCAGTGTTTCGCCTCGACGGATCTTAAAGCTAACATCGTTGACGGCGTGGACTTTGGCAATGACTTTGTTCAATAACCCACCGCGTTTTGGGAAGTGCTTGACCAGGTTCTGGACTTCGACCAGCGGTCGATCGAGTTCGACTCCGTTGGTGGTGGGCGTTGTTAGCTCGGCGGTGGTGGGTTCTTGGGACATGGCTTGCTAGAGATTGTGCGGTGATGGACGCTGCCAGCATCCTCGTGCTAGACGCGTTGAAGTGATGGCCTAACGGTTGCTATCAATCGATGACAGTGGATAAAAACAGCGGACACCGGCCGCAGTTGAAAGATCGGTGCTCTGCTGGGCAGCGTTGCCAATCGGCACGAGGTCTGGCAGCGCGTCGCGGCAATCTGATTGGGCTTTGTCGCAGCGATCATGGAACCGACAGCCCGCGGGCAGATTGAACAGACTGGGGACGGTGCCCTCGATCGCCGGCAGGCGTTGTTGATGACCCGTCACGCCGGGTTTGGGCATCGAGTCGAGTAGCGCTCGGGTGTACGGATGGTTGGGGCGATGGAAAAGGTCACGTACGTCTGCGATTTCAACGATTTGCCCAGCGTACATCACGATGACTCGGTCGCACGCCTGAGCAACAACACCCAAGTCGTGGGTGATCAAGATGATGGCCGTCCCTGTTTCCTCTTTTAGTTTGTCCATCAGCCGCAAGATCTGCGATTGAATCGTCACGTCCAAAGCGGTCGTTGGTTCATCGGCGATTAAGACCTCTGGGTTGCAGCTGAGTGCGATCGCAATCACAACCCGTTGTCGCATTCCGCCGGACAGCTGATGCGGGTATTCGTCGATGCGTTTTTCGGGGTTGGGCATCTCGACCAGTCGCAGCATTTCGATCGCTTTGTCACGTCGCTCGTCGCGATTAAGTTTCGTGTGGTATTTCAGGGCCTCGTCGATTTGCCAACCGATGGTGAACACGGGGTTGAGTGCCGTCATGGGCTCTTGAAAGATCATGCCGATCTCGTTGCCCCGTACGTCCCGCATTTGCGATTCGGTTAGGGTCAGCAGATTGCGATCTTTGAACAGGATCTGGCTGTCATCGCCATAGGTTGTGACGTGTTCGGGAAGCAACCGAATGATGGATTTGTTCGTCACCGTTTTCCCACACCCGCTCTCACCAACGACGCCCAACGTTTCACCCGGAAAGAGGTCAAACGAGACACCGTCGACGGCGGTCACCTGACCACGATCCGTTTTGAACGACGTGCGTAAGTTGCGAACTTGGAGGATGGGTTTGGGCATGACGCTGGGTTTTCGTTGCTTAAGTGCTTCGAGTTCTGTCTTTTGGTAATGGCGTGAAAACCACAGAGTCACGAAGTTCACGAAGAGGTTTCGTTAGCGTTGATTGATTGACGAATTTTTGTGCTCTTCGTTTCTTTGTGCTTTGATCATACTGCTGCAAATTTCTACACGTGCTTCGGATCGAACGCATCCTGCAACGCGTCGGACAGAATGTTAAATGCCAACACTAAGCCAAACATTAACACCGTTGCGGTGCCGATCTCCCAGAAGAAACCCGTGACCACGTCGCCGTTGTTGCCCGCGTCTCGGATCATGATGCCCCAGCTGGGTTGGCCCTTCACGCCAAGCCCCAAGAAACTGAGGATGACTTCCGACTTGATCGCTCCGATGAGCAACAGAGAAAAGTTGATTAGCATCAGGTGAGCGGTGTTGGGAATAATGTGTCGCAGCAAAATGTGAAAGCTGCTGAAGCCCGCCGTTCGGGCAGCGTGGATGTATTCCATTTCTTTCAGCTTCATCGTCTCGCCGCGAATAACCCGGCAAGTCCCGATCCAAAATGTGGCACCAAAGGCGATGTAAACAGGGATCAGAGAATTCTTGACGTCAAAGCCGCCCAGCCAATTGCCGATCGTAGTTCGCAGCCATGATGTCGAACTGGGTTCGATTCCCAGCAAGGCCAAGAGTCGGGTTTCCACATCGAAATCAGTAAACGCGTACGCGATCACGACCAGAAGGACCAAGTTCGGAATCGATGAGAAAGTGGTGTAGATCCAAACGACCGCGTGATCGATCCAACCACCAAAGTAACCGGCTGCCGCCCCGAGAAATGCTCCCAAGAGGACCGAAAACGTGGCCGTGATCACGCCGATCTGAATCGCGATTTTGATTGAGTACAAACCACGCAACAGAATCGAGCGGCCTTGTGAGTCAGTGCCTAGCAGCAAAGAAAAATTGTGCCACAGCTGTTGGCCGAAGCTCATCGGGGCGTGAAGTCCAGCGACGGTTTGCTCTAGTTTTTCTAGCTCCGGTAGCATCGCAGGGTCTTGGTCGAGGTTGTCGCTCTTGTTCAACGACGTTTTGATCGCGTTGGCCTCCGCGACAATAGCCTCGATCTCTTTGACCGGCTTGTCGGCGATGCGGACTTCTCCCAAGGCAATGTCGCGCAACGCCTGCTTTGGATCGTCCATTCGTAAAGCGGTTTGGACCATTTTCAGGATTTTCGATGTCGCGATCTCATAACGCTGTTCGGGTGTGCCCGATGCGAAGAAGCCCGACAGCTTGTTGGCTCCGACGACCGTATCACATGCATCACGCGAGATCGCGCCGCACATGATGGCGATTGCCGACAGCAGGTAAGCACCGATCACCGCCAACGCGATCATCGCGGGCCGGTTACGCCGCAGCTTGCGGGCCTCGCGCGATTGGAGAAATTTTCTGATGCGACCGATCACTGCAACCTCACGCGGGGATCAAAGATGGCGTACAGGATGTCGGTGGCGATCAGCGAGGCGATGAACAGGCCCGCAAAGATTGAGGTAAACACTTCGACGACCGGGAAGTCACCGTTTTGAATGCCAGACAACAACGTGTAACCCATGCCGGGGATGCCAAAGAATTGCTCTAACAAAATCGAACCTGTTACCAAAAACGGCAGCGTAATCATGATCCGAGTGATGATCGGGATCATCGCGTTTCGCAGCATGTGAACGAACATGATCTTGATCTGCGAGGCACCCTTGGCTCTGGCTGTCGTGATATAGTCGGCTTCGGTTTCTTCGACCATGACGGCTCGATAAAACCGAGTGTCGTAGCCCATGGCGACGATCACGCTGATTAGAACCGGCAGCAGCATGTAAAACGCCCAGTTGCTTAGGCCCGATTCATATCCGTGGATCGAGAACACTGGCCGACCAACCCACTGCTGCAGTTTGAAAGCGCCGAAGTACTGCCCGAAAATGATATAGACCAAAAAGCTGATGCTCATACCGAGCACGGCGACGAACACGAGCAAACGATCGAGCCACCGACCGCGGTTGAATGCCGACACCATCGCGATGCAAATCGCAATCAAGGTCGTCAAGCACAATGCGGGAATGGTCAGGGCGAGTGATTTGGGCACTGCCTTGGTCAGTTTCTCTCCGACCAGAACGCCGGGCTCGGTCCATGTTTCGCGATCGTAGCCCAGAAACAACAGCGATCGTAGTGCCGTCGCGTATTGCACCAAGAACGGTTGATCGAGCCCCAGCTCTTTCTTTTTGGCTTCGTAGGCTTCGGCGGTCGCGTTCTTGCCCAGCTGCCCAGCGACGGGGTCGCGCAATCGCAGCAGACCCATCATGAGCATGATGACCGCCAGATAAATGGGGATGTTGTAGACGATCTTGCGAATAATGAAGGCGAGCATTGTTCCAATGCGGAAGGGGGAATGCGGAGTGCGGAATAAGCACCGTTGCTGTGGGCGGCGCAGTTAGGGTTTTTCTAGGTTTAGGTACTTTGGCCAATTGCTAAAGACTTCGACCGGTTTGAAGTTTTCCAATTGGTCATGGATCAGATAGTTGCGAATGCGGGCCATGCTACCGACCATCGGTGCGTCTTCGATAATGATGTCACGCATTTTGACGTACAGCTTCGTGCGTTCCTCGGATGGTTGCATGATGCGAATCTTTTCATATAGCCGATTAAACTCGGGCCGGTCGTAATTAAAGTTGTTGCTCATCGGCGACTTGTACGGACCGTAGAACAGCTGCAAATTGTTTTCCGCATCCGGATAGTCACTGCCCCACGCGAGTCCAAAAAAGGTCGCTCGTCGATTTCTGAGCATGTCGGACAGCGTTGAAAAGTCGACGGATTCGATTTGCATGTCGATCCCGATTCTAGCCAACGCACGCTTGTTCATTTCCGCCATGGCAATCGATTCAGGCTGGCGGCTGGTGTAGTACTTTAGCGGTGGAAGGCCCTTGCCATTTGGGTGGCCAGCTTGTTTCAGCAACCGCAACGCCTTTTGCTGATTGGGGCCACGGTAGCTTTTCGGGGCGTAGTGACCTTCAGGGTGGCCGTCCATTCCGGCCGGAATCGGGCCGTCGTACAACAGATTTTGGCCGTTATAAAACGCTTCGTTGATCTCGTCGTAGTTGTACATCAACGAGATCGCTTGGCGGATCAATTTTTTGTCCTTGCTATAGCCGCCGTAATCTGGGTCTTCCATGTTGAAGCCGTTGTAGATCATGTCCAATAGCGGCACCGGCGCCGAACGAATGCCGCGTTCGGCGAAGGACTCGCGCAAGCGTCGATTGCGTCGGATGAAGGCTTGGTCGTACGCCAGTTTGGGAACCGTGGTGTAGTGCAACTCGCGGTTCAAAAACTTCAACCACATCGGCTGGGGTTCGACGAAGAAAGTGACCTCCACGCGATCCGCGATCGGCAGGCGCTTGCCCGCGTCACGGTAAAAGCCCAACGCGACATCGTCTTGGTAGCCCATGTACGGTTCGGTGCCGTCCTCGTTCATGCCCGGATCGGCCGGATAGAATTCTTCTCGGTAGGTCGGATTGCGCTCGAACGACATTCGTGACCCGGACACCCAGTTCTTTAGCACATAAGGCCCGGTGCCGACGGGATGGCGATTGATTCGTTCGCCGTAGAACTCGACCGCCTCACGCGGCAAAACCGATGTTTGGAACATCGCCAGCTTGTACAAAAAGTTGAAGAAAGGCTGCTTCAGGCGGACCTCGAACTCGTGATCGTTGATTTTGACCATGCCTTCGACCGGAGCGTCATAGTCGAATTTGTCGGCTGCGTTTTGTGTCTTTTTGAATTCGTCAAAACCTACGATCGCGTCTGCCAGCAACCACCAGCCCTTTGGCTGATTCGCATCGTCGGCCATTCGTTTGAGCGAATAAAAGAAATCATCCGAGACCAGTTCCCGTCCTTTACCGTCGGGGAAACACGGGTCGTCTTGGAATCGCACGCCTTTCTTTAGCCGAAAACGAAAGCGAGTCCCGCCGTCGAGCGACTCTGGCATCTCGGCCAGCAAAAGCGGCTTGAGTTTGAACGGCCGGTGCAGATACTCGTACTCCAGCAGCGTTTCGTAAAAATATCCGCAGGCTTTGTTGTCGTATTGGGAAGATCCACGCACTGGATCGATCGTGTTCGGCCCCGATGTACCCATCGGCAGCCGCAGCACAATCTGCCCGCCGACGTTCTCTGCTCGAGCCATTCCACAAAGATTTTCACTGGCGAACATGGCAATGAAGACCGCTATCGCCGACACAATCCGCGTGTATCGTTTGGCGAATGAGGCCGTGCACGTGTTGGCGGTGGGGAGGCAGTTGAGCAGCGGCATGATTCCAATCCGTGAAAGACCGCAGTATCCTAGCAAATTGGCAGCAATTTCACCAAGCAAGATATACTTGGGGCCTGCACGCCAATCGAATGCCAAACTCGAATGGGCCGAATAATCAAGTTTGGTATTTTGGTGCTCCAAACTCAATCAATCCTGAACCCAGTTTTTCTTCCATGAAAATTCTCTTGGCCAGCAGCGAAGTCGTTCCGTTTTCAAAAACCGGGGGCTTGGCCGACGTGAGCGGAGCGTTGCCGATCGCGTTGGAGCCATTGGGACACGAAGTGGTCGTGTTCGCGCCGCTCTACCGTGGCGTTAGAGACAAGGGTGTCGCGATTGAGCCGACCGGCATCGAGCTAGAAATACCGATCGCCGACCGCGTCGTTACTGGCACGCTGGCGAAAACCAAGCTTCCCGGCAGTCAGGTTGTGGTGTACCTCGTCGAACAAGCCGATTACTTTGATCGCGACGGGCTTTACGGCGATTCTGACGGCGAGTTCAAAGACAATTGCGAGCGATACACTTTTTTCTGTCGGGCCGTACTTGAATCCATTCGGTTGCTCGACTGGACGCCCGACCTTGTACACGTTAACGACTGGCAAACTGGCCTGATTCCGACGCTACTAAAAGTCGAGTACGCCAATAGTCCGCTGTACGCCAACATTGCATCCTTGATTACGATTCACAATTTGGCCTATCAGGGAAGTTTCTGGTACGAAGAGTTGGAGCTGACGGGGATCGATTGGAAGTATTACAATTGGAAGTACATGGAAAGCTACGGCAATCTGAACTTGCTAAAATCCGGGCTAGTCTTCGCCGACGCAATCAACACCGTCAGTCCTACCTACGCATTGGAGATCCAAGGGCTTGAGCAAGGCTGTGGGCTGGATGGGCTGTTGCAAGAGCGTCGCGATGTGCTGTCCGGAATTCTTAACGGGATTGATGTCAACGAATGGAATCCGGAAACCGACCCTTACCTGAAGGCGAACTTTTCAGCGGCGACCGTGGCTGAGGGGAAGCTCGAATGTAAGCGAGCGTTGCAGAATCAGTTTCAGCTGTATGAGAACGACCAGACGCCACTGATCGGGATTGTTGGTCGATTGGCATCACAGAAAGGCTGGTCGCTGATCTTGCCAGTGATGCGGAAGTGGCTCGATTCTTTAGACGTTCAATGGGTGGTGCTCGGGACCGGCGACCCCGATTACCACAAGGTGCTCGAAAGCTTGCACCGGTCGTACCCGAACAAATTCGGTCTGCACCTGGGTTTCAGCAACGAACAGGCTCATCAGATCGAGGCCGGTAGTGACCTCTTCGTGATGCCCAGCCAGTACGAACCGTGTGGCTTGAACCAGATGTATAGCATGGCTTACGGGACGTTGCCCGTCGTTCGGCAAACGGGCGGCTTGGCCGACACGGTCGTTGATGCGACACCCGCGACGATCGAAAACCGCACGGCCAACGGCTTTAGCTTCCCCGAATTCTCGCCGCTGGATCTCGAATCGACCCTCACTCGATCGATCGATATGTATCACAATCGTGGCGACGTCTGGCAGCAGCTAATCCAAACCGGCATGCGTCGCGATTGGTCGTGGACCGCTAGCGCGAGGCAATATGCAGACTTGTACCAAAAGATTGTGACTCAAAAACAAAGCAATCAGTAGTCATTCAACCAGTGAGAGCGTTCTAGGCCCGTGATCCTGCGCGTTGCGGACGTCTAATGTTGGCGATTCGCAGTTTGGGTCGGAGTTAGCGACCGCGACCGTCACACTCCTACGCGCGTTGTTCATGAACTGGTGGTCACCAGCCTGTTTTTGTTTGTGTGAATGCGGCGAACGGAGTAAAGTGAAGGCGTCTGTTCGCGCTTCTCGCCGCTATCCCCACCATTGGTATGCCTGATTTTCGCTACGATCCAATTGCCGCGCGCTGGGTTGCGATCGCTTCGAATCGGGAATCGCGGCCGGTGGAGTTTGTGCCGCTGGGTGAGCGATTGGATTCCGGGATCCGCTGTCCATTCTGTGCAGGTGCCGAAGACGAGACGCCCACGCAGCTGGAGGTCTGGGATCACGAGGGGCAGCGAATCGAAACGACTGACTCGGACGTCAAATGGTCCACACGAGTTGTTCCCAACAAGTTTCCCGCCTTTCCCGCCGACGCGCCGCTAAGTCCTTACGACACGGCGGTGTTGGATGATCTGAACGAAGATTTCGGTCCGTATCAGCAGCATCGTCAATCGGGCGTCCAAGAGCTGATCATTCCTTCGCCGCGGCACGTCAGTAGTTTTGCTCAGCTGAAAAAATCGGAGGCCATGATTTGCTGGGCGGCGTGTCAGACTCGGATCGGCGTGCTGAGAAAGAAGCGTGGTCTGGCTCATGCCATGCTGTTCATGAATTGTCGATCGGCCGCCGGCGCGACGTTGGCTCATGCTCACCTGCAATTAATTGGGTCACCCATGGCCTCTCGAGCGATGAAAGATCGCGTGCGTCGTAATCAAAAACACGTTGAAGAGCATGGGCGAACGTTATTGCAATCGGCAATCGAATGGGAGCGAAAACAGAAAGCTCGCATCGTGCTGGAGACTGATTACTTCACGGTCGTCTGTCCGTTCGCCAGCCGCGTCGCCTATCAGATGTGGATCGTTCCTAAAGAGATGACCAGCGACTTTGTTGCGGCGGATCGGAAGATTCGTGACGAGTTAGCTTTGATCTGCCGTCAGCTAACTCAGCGGTTAGATCGTACGCTCAACGAACCGGCCTACAACCTGCTCTTGCACACCGCGCCGTTCGACGGCGATTCAAACGACCACTGGTACGTCGAGATCATGCCGCGGCTGACCCGCGGAGCCGGTTTGGAATGGGGAACCGATATCTGGATCAACCCGGTAAGTCCTGAGGACGCGGCCAAACGCTTACGCTCGTAGCAGCCAGCTTTCGCATGGCCAGTGTTCCCAGGTAAGCGATCGGTCGAGCCCCGCCGCACTGTTCGCTTAGCCTCGCAAGTAATGACCTCCCACGGAACTCGTGCTGGTCGTTCCGACTGGGCAATTTCGTGTCGTTGTAACTCTGGGTCATAACATCCGACTTCCTCGTGAAAGTCGGTTGAAAATACGATACAACTAGCACTTCGACCTGTCCGGACCGTTTGATTTCGACCTGCGATTATCGTCATGAGCCAACCGACCATTCAACTTTGTCTCGTTCTCCACAATCACCAGCCGGTTGGGAACTTCGACAACGTGTTTGAAGCTGCCTACCAAGACAGCTACCTGCCGTTTTTGGAGGTGTTCGAGCAGTACGAGCATTTGCGAATCAGTCTGCACACCAGCGGTCCGCTGATGCATTGGCTGAAAGAAAACCATCCGGATTACCTCAGCCGGGTTGCGACTTTGGTCGAGCATGGTCGTATTGAGATCATCGGTGGCGCGTTTTACGAACCGATTCTTGCGATGATTCCTCAGCGAGATCGCATTGGGCAAATTAGTCGCTTCAGCCAATGGCTGGAACAACACGTTTGCTCGCAAGTGACGGGTATGTGGATGCCTGAGCGCGTTTGGGAGTCGAACTTAACGTCTTCGATCGTTGACGCGGGGATTCACTACACCGTGCTGGACGATTATCACTTTCGCCGGGCCGGCTTGAAGAACGAGCAGCTCAACGGCTACTTTATTGCAGAAGAAGAAGGGCGCACTCTGCGGATCTTCCCCGGCAGTGAGCACCTGCGGTATTTGATTCCCTTTGCGACGCCTGAGGAAACGGTTCAGCACTGTCGCGATCTGGCGACAGCCAATCCTGGCAGCGTGGTCGTGTTCGGTGACGACGGCGAGAAATTTGGTACTTGGCCGAACACGCAAGAACATGTCTATGAGAAAGGCTGGCTACGGGATTTTTTCCAGGCGCTAACTGACAACCGCGAGTGGCTGAAAACGTCGACGCTCAAAGAAGCGGTCGAAACCACTGCTCCTTGTGGCAAAATCTATCTGCCGGACGCGAGCTATCGCGAGATGACCGAGTGGTCTCAGCCGGTCGCGCGACAAGTTGAACATGACGATTTGGTTCACTCGATCGATAGCCATCCACAGTGGAAGATGATCGAGTCATTTATGGCTGGCGGTTTCTGGCGGAACTTCAAAGTTAAGTATCCCGAAACGAACCACATGTACGCTCGGATGATGTACGTCAGCTCGCTGCTCGAACAAGCCAAGCAAACCGGAGTCAGCCAGTCGGTGATCGATGCGGCTCAGGATCATCTATACCAGGGCCAATGCAACTGCCCATACTGGCACGGTGCGTTTGGTGGTATCTATTTGCCGCATTTGCGTAACGCGATCTACCAGCATTTGCTCAACGCAGAGACCCTGCTGGAGCGATCAATGGGGCGAGCCAAAACGTGGGTCGAGGCAACGGTAGCCGATTACTTGTTCGATGGTTGTACCGAGACTCGGTTGGCCAACGACCAATTGGTTGCTTGGGTGACAGGCTCTGGGGGCGGACAAATCTATGAACTGGACTTGCGCAGCATCGGGCATAATCTGAACGCCGCAATCGCACGACGCGAGGAGTTGTACCACGCGAAGGTTCGTCAAGGCGAACCCGAAGGTGACCAAGACGCCGCCAGCATCCACGACCGAGTGGTGTTTAAGCAGGCCGATCTCGACAAGCAGTTGCATTACGACGCTCGCTTGCGAAACAGTTTGATCGATCACTTCTGGGACGACGACGTCGAATTCCAAGCGATTGCCGAAGGCCGCGCGATGGAGCGTGGTGATTTCGCGGACGGTCAGTACGAAACAAAAATTCGCCGCAATCCAGACCGCATCCAAGTCCAGCTGACTCGCGAGGGTAATGCTTGGGGTGTGCCGCTGACGATCACCAAAGGCATCACGCTCAACGCGGGCAGCGACGAACTGGAAATCGCTTACCTGATTCAAGGCTTGCCGCAGGATCGTAAATTCCGCTTCGGCGTCGAGTTCAATTTCGCGGGCTTACCCGATGGCCAGGACGATCGCTTCTACAGCGATGCCGATGGCCAAAAAATTGGCCAGATGCAGGACCGTTTAGATCTCGGTGCGTGTCAGAGCATTAACCTTACTGACGGTTGGCTGGGGCTGAACATCGGCCTCGAATCCGATCAAGTCGGCGGCATCTACACCTACCCTGTGCAAACGGTTAGCCAAAGCGAAGCCGGCTTTGAACTGGTCCATCAATGCGTCAGCGTCCAGCCGCACTGGATTGTCCAAGGCGATTCCAATGGCCAATGGGCAACCGTCATGCGGTTGTCTCTCAAGACGGACGCATCGGCCAGCTCGTTTGAGCCGGACTCGGTTACTGCGGTTGCGTCGCAGGATTGACGCTCATCCCGCTCAACCGGTTGGTTTCATTATTAGTTTGGGCTGCGACTGGTTTACCAACGCCAGTAAATGTTACCACGCCGTCGAGGTGGCTGGCCCGTGCGAGCCGATCGTTGTAGCTCTTGCCGGATCACAAAGTTTCGATGCAGATTCGCTCCGTAGCCGCTCACCGGTCGCGCCGAACTGTACGAACGCGTTGGCTGATAGGCCGAGTACGAGCGGCTGGTGTAAGTAGGGGCTTGGTAATACCGGACGGAGTTCGTTTGCGGAACGTAATAGCGATACGTCTGAGCATGGACGCGGTCGGCAATCAGCGTGAGTGCCGTGATCGCGCAAGCAACCGTTAGCGTGTGGAAAAAGAATCGGTTCATCGTGGCCTCTAGGTCATTGGGGTCAGAGATGGAGTAGCGCGTTATTGTTCGCCGGCGTGTTCTGTAAATCCAGTGCTGCGGTTACCCGAGATCCGTCCAACACGACTACTTTGTGACGATCCGTTTTTGAAATTCGATCCAGCTTGGGTGTTGGGCACTGTGATACACCCGATGAGTCGCTTTTTGAAAGTCGCTTGGCTGAGCCTCGTAAATGTTATCGACGTACGTTTGTGGGTTGCGATCAATTAGTGGAAACCATGTGCTGTGAATCTGCACCATCACACGGTGGCCTTTTTTGAACGTGTGTAGCACGTCCTGTAGCGGCAGGTTGATCTCGGTGATCTCGTCCGGAACAAAAGGCTCGGGGGTTTCGTAGCTGTTGCGAAACCGGCCGCGCATGATTTCGCTACGGATCATCATTTGCAGGCCGCCGAATTTGACCGATGGATCGGAGCCTTCCACAAACGGAGCATCATCAGGATGCACATCGATGAGTTTGACGATCCAATCGGCCGCGCTGCCAGTCGTAGAGACATTCAGATGAGCCAAGACTTGCCCGCTAATCGTTAGATCGTCGGTCAACGGCTCAGTTTGAAAAGTTAGCACGTCGCTGCGGCCCGCCAGATAGCGTTGGTCATCCGACATGTAACCACGCGGGGTGAAGCGGAATTGAATGTCTGACCGCTGACGATACGGCACCGGATCGTCGGGATCGCTGACGAAAGTGGCGAAGGCTGGTTGGTCTGTTGTATCGGCTGGCGTCTTGGTCAGGCTTCCGTTAACGCCGATGTGCAAACGAGCAGTTTCAGCATCCGCGGGTGGCCAGCGTTGGAAGCCAAACCATTTTCGTTGACCGGTATCGTAAATGGTTGCTTCGTAGGGAGACAGTTCGCCCCGCCCTTTCAAGAAGTGACGGAAGAACGGTGCTTCGATTTCCCGTTGGTAGTGATTCGATAAGTTCTTGCCAAACGAAATTTTTCCAACCTTTGCGTAAGGTTGCTTGTACGACCAGTCACCATGGCTCCACGGCCCCATCACCAAGCGGTTGAAAGTGTTTGGGTTGTTTTGCTCTAAGGACTGATAAATTTTCAGTGGCCCGTATAGATCCTCAGCATCGAAGAAACCACCGACGGTCAACACATTAGCAGTCACATTCTTTAAGTGCGGTGCGATCGCACGTTTTTGCCAAAATGCGTCGTAGTTCGGATGCTGCTTGATGGCGTTCCACAGCTCGTTGTCGTTGCCGAAAATGCGACCTGCTTGTTGCATGGTGCCCAAACCCATGTAGAACGTCCAAGCATCGGACGTTTTCGGCTGATGGTTGCGATACCATTGCTTGGACGTCGGGCCGTCGTGTTGATAGCCGAAAACAGGGGTCGCCAAGAAATAGCTAAGCAAAAACGCACCGTGATGATGGAAATCATCAAAAAAGAAATCGCTGATCGGTGCCTGTGGCGACACGGCGACCAGTGCCGGATGATGATCGGGCAACGCGGCCGCGCAGTAGTGACCCGGATAAGAGATTCCCCACATGCCGACCTTGCCGTTGTGGTTCGGCACGTTTTTCAGCAGCCACTCAATCGTATCGTAGGTGTCACTGCTTTCATCGATTTCCGCCGGGTTGTTAGGCTCGTTGCCCGGAATATTGGGACGCATGTTGTCGAACGTGCCCTCCGACATCCAGCGCCCACGCACGTCTTGGTGGACAAAAATGTAGCCATCGTCTCGAACGTAAGCCGACGGAGCGATCGAGTATGCGTAGCTGGCGGCACCCTGATCGGTGCCATACGGCGCGACACTGTACGGTGTGCGGTTCATCAAGATGGGCCAGGTCTGCGACTGGTCACGCGGCGCGTAGACCGTGGTGTGCAGCATCGTCCCATCACGCATCGGAACGCGGTGCTCGGTCTTGGTGTAACGCTGAGCAATCGCCTGCTGTTGAGGAGAAATGCGTTGCAGTTGTTGCGCTGGCAACGGACTGGAGGCCGATAGCCAAAACGTAGTGAGCGCGAGAGCAAAGCAGCAAAAGAAACGAGCGGTCATTTAATGGATCCAATGCAACATAATCCCGCCGCTAAACCGAAAGCCCGACGAAGAAGTCAGACCACAGAGCGAACGAGGCGAATGAAGCATCGTAGCCGACGGGCATCCGGTTCCCCAACCCGGTCGCTAGCTTGGCTCGCCCCGGTAGGTGATTCAGCAGACGCTCGCTCAAGCCGTCGGATCAGTCGATGATCTTGACGGTCGATGCCTTGGACAGGATCTGATAGATGTCCGCAGCATCGGTTGGGCTGAGGCCCAAGCAGCCGCGATGGCCGTCGGTGGCTTCGCTTTTCAATGCGTGAATACACAGGCTGCCGGACAAACCCAGCCAATGAGGGCCATAGCCATTTTCAGGCGAGCCTGGCGGATACACTTTACCTTCGGCATCGCGCCAGCTGAAACCCTCGGGCGCCTTCGCCAGCAGACGGTACTCACCCGGGACGATGTCACCGGAAATCCCGACATACACGGCGTAGCGACCGGCATACAAACCATCGACGAACAGTGTCATTACGTTTTCACTAAGGTCGATCGTTGCATCAAAAGGTTGATCGACCATTTTTAACATCGTCCCCGGTGCCAGCGACGCCGGGTTGGGAATATTTTTGCGGTTGATGTTGTAAATCAATTGAGCAGGAACTTGCCAGCGAGCGGCGATGTCCACTAACGATTCGCCCGGTATGACTTCGTACGGCTGAGTTCGAAAGTGATTCTCGGTCGAGAAGATGACTTTACCAGCAAGGGCATCCAGCCAGCCGAGCAATCGCTGTTTCTGGGGCCCCGTGGCGGCCGGCGTGTGATAGAAACGAGTTAGCAGTTGCAACGCGTCGCGGTAGCGTGATTCGGCCACCAGTTGATCTACATGCGGCCAGGCTTCGGTGAACGATAGCCGGGAGAGGTCGGGCTGTGCATGGCTAATTGCGAAATCGTTCGCCGTTTGAGCCCCGTTCAGTGAGACCGGAAGATCGACCTTTGCATTCGGGACGCTGGCGGCAGCCGAAGCGTACTGATACCCGTCCGGTGACTCGTTGGCACTGGCGTTTCGATTGGCGTACGAATCGGGGGCGTCCAAAGTGACTTCATCGTTTGGTGTCGGCTGAAACTGTTGTTCAAGCGCGGCGATCAGCCCGGCATCGCGATCCGAACGATCGAGTTCGCGATGGCGGACGGCACCCCGCGAATCATTTGGATCGGCTTCGGTCAGGCTCGCGCCGGCGAACGACTGCACGTTTCCCGTTCGAGCTGACGGATCGATCACCGGTAGGTCTTCTGGAGACAACGTGTTGGCGAACTGATTCTTGTTTGATGCGTCTGCAAACCGGTCGGGTCGAGCGTTCGACCCGGCGGCGTTGGTCGTCACACTGCCACCCAGTTCCGGGACAGTTGAGGCCTGTTGTAGTTCGGGCAATTTCAGCGGTTTGGCAGTTGCCGCGAACGGGTTGCGAATTGGCAGTGATGCGGGCTCGCCTTCGATTGCCGCGATCTCGATTGACGAATCTGTTCCGTCCGAGATTTCCATCGCGGGAATCAAGCTTTCATCGACCGTCGTTTGCTTCGTGTCAGAAATTTGATATAGGCCTAACGATAGTCCCAATAACAAAACGGCGACAAAAGTGCTTTTTAGCGATTGCATGGCGATGGCTCGAATCGAACGGATCACAAATCGGGTAAAACGGTGGGTTCGAATGTTAGCAATTTTCGGAAAGTGGTCGAAGATCAATCAAACCGCGGTTTTTGCAGGCTTGTACACTTCAGAGAGAGAGGCTTGCCAGCTCAAAGAAGCGGCCAGCTTAGGCCGGTGATGGGGTCGCCAAGGCCAAGCATAAAGGACGTTGGCACAACCAGCTCGAGTGGAGGCAGGAGCTGGCTTGGCGCTTTCTCGTGTCGACGGACCTTCACGGGTGCGCACGGTTCTGGATCTTTGCCGATTGGCCCTTTGTCCGCGAGTGCGACTTTACCGTGCGACGGAAATGAAAAACCTTTGCCACCGAGGGTAGATTGAGTCACAATAGAGTGTCGTAGAAAAGGCATTCGCGCTCCTAACGCAACGCGTCAGTGAGGGACAGACTACCGAGAAGAACGGCCTCTCGCTCACGCGTCGGGTAGAGAGGGCCAGTTTTGATAGGCCATTCAGTAAACGAACGAGAGCATTAAGATGACCGCCCCAGCGCCGTGTTGATTTGGCGTCGGGCCGAAGCAGATGAGGGCGAAGATGAATCAACACCTAGGCAAACGCGTACCTGAACTTGATGAGCAACGCAAGTTTTACCGCCAGGCACGAGGACTGGTGACGGATCTGTTTCAGCCAAAGCTGGCAATCTTTTGGACTGATTTTATTCTCACGACCTTGAGCGGCTACGTGCTGGCCAGCTTGTTTTTGGCCGGTTCGTTGACGTCACCCATGACATGGGTCTTCTTTGTGATTGCCGGAGTGCTGCTCTATCGTTCTTCGATGTTCATTCATGAACTGGTTCATCTGCCCGCCAGTCAAATGCGTTGGTTTCGAAGAGCGTGGAATTTCTTCGCAGGCGTGCCGATGTTCGTTCCGTCGTTTTCGTACACCAGCCACCTGCACCACCACAGCAATCGGCACTACGGCACCGAGGACGATGGCGAGTATCTGCCGCTGGCCAGCGGCTCATTGACGGGGATCGCGATTTTCTTATCACAAGTAGTTTTTCAACCGCTGATGGTACTGGTCCGTTACGCGGTCGGTACGCCGCTCTCTTTTTGCCACCCGGCTTGGCGACGCTGGACGCTCCGTCACGCCAGTTCGCTGGTGATTAACTTCAAGTATCAAAAGAATCTTCCACCCGAGGGTCAGCAACCGTCGGATACGTTTTGGGAATTGTTCACCTGCTTTCGAGCATGGGTCATGCTCGGGTTGGTGATCTTTGGCGTGATGCCGCCGATTCGCCTGCCAATGATTTTGCTATTGGCGATGTTCGCGTTGTCGCTCAATCACATTCGTACTCTCGCTGCACATCGATACCGAAGCTCGGGCGAGTCAATTTCGCATCTAGAGCAATTCCTTGATTCGACCAACGTATCAGGCAACTGGCTGACGGAACTCATTTGCCCGCTGGGCTTGCGGTACCACGCGCTGCATCACTTGTTTCCCGGTATCCCTTACCACAACCTCGGGATCGCTCATCGGCGATTGGCGCAGCAACTGCCAAAAAACAGCGTCTACCATGACGCGACCTACCATAACCTGCGTTCGGCGATCAAAGATTTGGTGCGCAGTGTTCGTAGTCAATCGGTAAAGTCGAACTGCAAGCTGGCAGATTCGTCTGCGAGCGAGTAAGCCTCGGGGTCTTTTCAGCTTCAACGCTCTTCGGGTTCATTGCACGACGAGTCGGAATTGGTTTTCGTTTTCGCCTGAGCCAGTTTTTCCCGAATCGATTTAAGACGCGTCGCGAGCTCTGCTTCGTGGCCGCGATTGACTGGCTGGTAGTAAACGCGATCAATGCCAAGGTAGTCTTGCGCTGAAACTCCGTCAGGTTCGTTATGCGAGTACTGATATCCGTCGCCGTGGCCAAGGCCCTCAGCGCCACGATAATGAGCGTCACGCAAATGTTTGGGCACTGGGAGCACACGTTGCTCTCGTACATCCTTTCGCGCTGCGCTGATCGCCGATGTTGCGGCATTCGATTTTGGGACACACGCTAGGTAGGCGACGGTTTGCGAGAGCGTAAGCTGGCACTCGGGCAAACCGATTTGCTCACACGCGTGGGAGCAAGCGACGGCCAACGTTAGGGCCTGCGGATCCGCGTTGCCGATGTCTTCGCTGGCGAGAATAATCAACCGGCGACACAGAAAGCGCACGTCTTCGCCGCCTTCGAGCATTCTGGCCAGCCAGTAGATCCCAGCGTCCGGGTCGCTGCCGCGAATGCTTTTGATTAACGCACTGGCGCAGTCGTAGTGTTCGTCGCCCGTTCCGTCGTATTGAAAGGCTCGATTGCCGATCGCCATTTTCATCATATCGATGTCGATCTGGACAGGTGACGAAGCGTCCCGTGGCGCGGCGGCAATCACGGCGGTTTCCAAAATGGACAGGCTCTTGCGAGCATCGCCGTCACAGATTTGAGCGAGGTGATCCAGCGCTTGGTCGGTCACCTGGATATCACGCTGGCCAAACCCGCGAGTCTTGTCCTCTAGCGCGCGGATCAGCAGGCCCCGAATATCTTTCACTGACAGGGGCTCAAACTGGAACACTTGGCTGCGACTGACGAGGGCTCCGTTGACGGCGAAGTAGGGGTTCGACGTCGTGGCGCCGATCAGCGTGACGACGCCGTCCTCGACGTCGGCCAACATGGCATCCTGCTGAGCTTTGTTGAAACGATGAATTTCGTCGATGAACAGGAGCGTGCCACGCCCTCCGACGGTCACATTTTCCCGCGCCGCATGCAGAACCTCTCGCAGTTCTTTGACACCGTGCATAATAGCGCTCAATTGCGCAAAGCGCCGTTTGGTTTCGTTGGCCAAGATACGGGCGAGCGTGGTTTTCCCGGTTCCGGGAGGGCCGAAGAAAATGACGGATCCCAGTCGATCGGCTTTAACAAGCCGATAAAGTAATGTCGTCGGCGCCAAAAAATGCTGTTGACCCACGAATTCGTCCAGCGTTCGCGGGCGCATCCGCGCTGCTAAAGGCTTGGCTGCGTCTAAATTGGCGGCTTCGCTGGCTTCAAATAGAGACATAGAAGCAGTTCCCGGTGAATTTTTCGGTAGAGTGTCTTGTGTAAAAGATTGCTGAACTCATGACGAGGGCTAACTTTCACTGCGGTTGGTGTGGTATGCTGTTTGTTGGGGCGGGCATTGAGCCACGCTGGTTACCAGTGTTTTTCTGGGTCACGATTTGTAACTCAGTCAAGCGCTTTTTTAACGGTCATCTTTGCCGACCGAATGTTTTGTCTTGAGAGAATCTATGCATACTACCAAAAACAAAGCCTCCAAATGTGTGATGGCTCGAATCACACGCCAAGGGGAAGCGTATCAGAAAAACTTCACCCTGCGCGAGTACAAAAACTGGACTGCTGCCGAAAAAGCGGCACAGAAGTGGGTTAAGAAAATGCTCAAGGAGCTGCCTCCACCCACACCTCGCAAAGGCCGCATGACCAAGCGAAATCAGTCGGGCATCGTCGGCATTTGGCCGCGGCTATCGACCCACAAGCGCGACGGCCAAGAGTATCAGTACAGCCGTTGGTACGCGCGTTGGCCTGGATGCCCACTCAAGGGTGGGATCAGCTTCTCGGCCGAAATGTTTGGCGATGAAGATGCGTTCACATTGGCTTTCATCGCGCTCGATAACGAGTCGACCGATCGCGAATGGATCGTAAAGCGCCTGAAGAAGTTCAAGGGCACCAAGAAGCACAAAGAGATTCTTAGCAAGAAGCAATTGTCGTTCGAGTAGTTTCGACGACGTCGTTTCTAGCGAATATAAAAAGCCCACCGAGATAACTCGGAGGGCTTTTCGTTTTTGGTGGCTTGGTTTGTCTAAGTTACCGCGACGACCCCACCGAAGTCAAAATGCACGAGGCCAACGGCTTCACTTAAACCCAAGGCCAGAATGCCAGGCGGCGTTGAACCGAGGTCTTTCCGCTCTACCAGCCACCGCACGAGGGCCGATAGTACCCGCCGTAGCTAGGTGCAAACGATTGGTAGTGATAGTTGTAGCTTGGTCGAGAGTAGTAGGTTGGTGTCGGGGCGTAGTATCGCGGCTGCTGGTAGTATCCTGAGTGACCATAGTTGCCACCGTAGTAAGCGCGATCTTTCTGGTTTCCAACCGCTCGGCCAGCAACGCCTCCGACGAGACCACCAACGATGATTCCAGCGGCGGCTTCGTTGTTCTGTGCCCCGATGATGCCACCGATCACCGCACCGGCGACCGCGCCGCGACGAGTGCCAAGTGTGCGGTAGCTTTGAGCGTCAGCAGGGACGGTCATCACAGCGACTGCCGCAAGCGCTAAACTGATTCGAAAGTAAGTCATCGTGGTTCTCCGTGCGTGACATCAGGAATGGGGATTGGTCGAGCAAACGCTCGCAATCTTGAGTCGCGATTCTATACCGCAAGGCAGGGGAGGACGAAGAGAAGTCTCCGTTTGACGGTCCATCTGGAAGAAATTGCTAGCGGACACGTCGCTGAGTCAGCCTTTGACTACTCGGGTTGTTATCGCGTGACGACGAAAACGATCAACATGCAGGCCCAGACGACATCCAAGAAATGCCAATAGCCGGCGCAGTGATCGACGGCCCAGTGACGTTCGTGGTCATAGCGGTTGCGATAGGCTTGGAAGGTGACAAAGCCCAAAAAGATGATCCCGCCTAGGACGTGTAGGGCGTGAATGAAGGATAGCGTGAAGCTCATGCCGTAGACCTTCGTCGACCCGTCCGTTTGGCTGAAGTGTGTGCTGAGCAAGTCCCACATTCCAAAACCTTGGATCACCGTGAATGTGATTGCTCCGGCGACCGAAAGGATCAGCCAGCGGCGGAACTGGCTTTGTTTCTCCCGGCGCACCATCGAGCACGCTCGGTGAAGAAAGACGCTGGTAAGGACCAAGAAAATAGTGCTGACCCAAAACGAAGCCGGTAATTGGAGCGGCTGGTAGATGTCGGGACCCATGGTCAGGTAGCCACCCGGGACAGCGTCGGCGATCGGGTGAAAGGCTTGGTCGCGAATCATCAGGTAAGTGATGAGGCTCGCGGCGAAGAACATGCCAAGCGAGCCGATGAACAGCCAAAACACCATCTTCGCCTGATACAAGTCAGGTCGATTGGGAACGAGGTTGATCGATTGCTTAAGCATATTTTAGTAACCGTAGAAACAGGTCGCTAGAAAACTCAAGGCACCGACCACTCGCAAGCACGAAGCGGAAGAAGCAAAGCCGGATTGATTTCGCGCCCAGCTAGGTGAACTTTAATTTGTACACTTCAATCTAAACGCGCTACGGTGCTGGCGTGACTTCGGCCTCGCGTGGGTAGAGGTCGATCGAGTTTTGGTATTCCGACGTGTCGGTCAGTGTCATGCCAATGAATAGGCTGACGAACAGAACGGACGAGAGGAAGAACAGAATGTTGAACCCTTTGTCCCACATCATGTGCATGAAGAACGCACACACGAGGAAAGCCTTCGCGGTTGCAATGAGCATCGCAACCGGGAATGCAATCGCAGGTGGCAGTCCGGCGAAGGACACGACCACCGTCAGGATGGTCAGACCAATCAAAGCGAAAAAGACGCCATACAATAGCTTTAGTGGCGCGGGATGGTTGAAGGAAGGATGGTCTGCGTGATGATCAGCCATGTCGGTTACTCAGTGTGTAAATGCTTGTTTCGAAAGTCTAGTTTGGAGCCCTGCGGCGTGTTGAGCCGTATTGTTAACTGGATGGTCTTGGGCTCAAGTGCTTGTGCGCCGGAATGGTGTGGGCTACTCGATTAGGTATAGCAGTGGAAACAGGTAGATCCAAATCAGGTCGACCAAGTGCCAGTAGAGACCGACGAAATCCACCGGACCGAAGTAATCGGGTCGCCAGTGGGCGGCCAACGAACGCCAGTACAGCCAAGCCAATGCGATAATGCCAGCGATGATATGGATCGCGTGCAGGCCGGTCATGCAGTAGTAGATGCTGAAGAAAGTTCCGATGTCGCGATCGAACTTCGACGGGTCAGGACCGTGGTCCATGCCGTGGCCTGCCTCGTGATGGTCATCGCCATGGGCGTGATCACCGTCGGCGTGCTCATGGCCGTGGTCTTCCCCGTCAGCGTGGTCGTGGTCGTCCGCATGTTCTTCTGATTTGTTTTCCGCTGTCATCGCGTGCAGCAGCAGTGGAGCATTTGATTCGATGCTGTGGGATGCGTGACTTCCGCCAGTGCCGCCGCCTGTCGCGGCCATATAGCCGTAACCGGAAACCGCACCCAAGAAATAGCCTCCGACCGTGATCGCCATGCCGACCATGAACTTAGAGAACAAGCTTTTGCCGGTGAGCTTTCCAACCACTGCCGCGACGATGCAGCCTGCCAGCAGCACGGCCGGGATGAAGCTCAATTGGATCAGGTAGGGCGAAATGCCAGTGGAGTGATGGTTTACGAAATTGAACTGGCTGCGAACAAAGATACCCATATCCCATTTGTGACTGTACTCGACCGCTTTCACGCCCAAGAACATCGAAGCACAGACCATCGTGACCAGCAGATACATGCTGCAGTGCTTGTTCTTGCCCAGCTGAGCACTTCGTACCGCCAATGCCATTGTCAAACTGCTGAAGAGCAACACAACCGTGTTCAGGCCGCCCAAGATTTTGTCGAGGAAGACGTGGGCCTGCTCGAAGACCTCTGGGTGGTGGTTTCGCCACAGCGTGTAAGCGACAAATAACCCGCTGAAGAACAGGACTTCGGTCACCAAGAACAGCCAGATGCCCAGCTTGCCAGAATCGAACTGTTGCTCGGCCGAATCAAAATGGTGAGCGATGAACTCACCGTGGTCGTGGTGGTCGTCGTGTGCGTGGTCGTGAGAATCGGCAATCGCCATCGGTTGCTCCAAGGTCGCAGCCTGTTTTCAGGCTGACGCAAGGTTTTAAGTTGTTGTTGTCAAATGGTTCAACGCGACTGTTAGACAGCCGCGGTGAACGTTGGTTTTAAGTTTTCAAAAGCGAGAGCATGGGTTGCCCCGCTCCGCCTGCTATTTTTCTGTTCTCGCCGGTTCCGCTGCCGGTGCTGGCGTGGTTTCCGGCGCCGGTTCGACCAACTTCTTAGGAACCCACGTGTCGAGTTCTTCGTCGTAGACCTGAGAATCGAAATCGTAAGGATCGTTCAACGAAAGCTTGTGGGTGAAATTGTGGAAGTCAGGTGGCGAACTTGATTGCCACTCTAGCGACGCAGCTCGAAACGGGTTGCTTCCGCAGCGAGGGCCTTTGAAGGCAGCGTAGACCAGAACGACGTAAGCCAACAAGATTCCCAAGCCCAGCACGAACGCTCCGATCGTCGAGTACTGATGGAAGATCTGGAATTCCGGGTCGTAAGTCGCGTAGCGCCGAGGCATGCCGCGAGCACCCATCACGAACTGTGGAAAGAACGTCAGGTTAAAGCCGGCAAAAATTAAGAAACATGAGACTCGGCCCAGCAGATCGTTGTACATGCGACCAAAGATTTTTGGCCACCAGTGGAATACGCCACCCAACAGAGCGGTGAGCGTTCCGCCAACCATCACGAAGTGAAAGTGAGCGACAACGAAGTAGGTGTCGTGCCGGTGGATGTCAACTGACAGGGCTCCGAGGAACAGACCAGGCAGACCTCCGATGCCGAACAAAAAGATGAATGCAAGGGCGAAGCACATTGGCGTCGAGAGCAAAATCGAGCCCTTGTACAGTGTCGCCAACCAGTTGAACACTTTCACGGCCGATGGAATCGCGACGGTGAAGGTGATCGCACTAAAGATCAACGTCACAACCTGTGACTGACCACTAGTGAACATGTGGTGGCCCCAGACCAAGAAGCCCAGCAACGCGATTGCGATACTTGAAAACGCGATAAAGCTGTAACCAAAAATCTTTTTCTGGCTGTAAACCGAAATCAATTCGCTGATCACGCCCATCGCCGGCAGAATCATGATGTACACCGCGGGGTGGCTGTAGAACCAGAAGAAGTGCTGGAACAGAACCGGGTCACCACCGTACTTCGGATCGAAGATACCGATGTGCATGGTTTTTTCCGCGATCAACATCAGTAGGGTGATGCCCAAAACCGGCGTTGCCAAAACCTGAATGATTGACGTGGCGTACAGTGACCACAGAAACAGCGGCAGCTTAAACCACGTTTGGCCTTTCTGCCGCATCGTGTTCACCGTCACCAAGAAGTTCAGCCCGGTGAAGATCGAGCTGAATCCGAGGATGAACGCGCCGAAGGTTGCGTAGATCACGCCCGTTTCAGTTTCGATACTGTAAGGTGTGTAGAACGTCCAGCCTGTGTCGAGGCCGTGCCCAGTGAGAATCGCGGCCAGCAAACAGCCGGTGCCTGCGATCCACAGATAAAAACTGGCGAGGTTCATGCGAGGGAAGGCAACGTCCTTCGCGCCAAGCATCATGGGCAGGACGATGTTTCCGAGTGCGGCGGGAACGCTTGGAATGATGAACGAGAACACCATCACGGCTCCGTGGAGCGTGAACATTTGGTTGTACGCCGCGTTGCTAAGCTTAACCGGACCCGTGCCGTCGAATGACCACAGGTGGGACCGAAGAACCAACGCGAAAATTCCCGCCAAGAACAGCGCAATCGTCACGCCGATCAGGTACATGATTCCGATACGTTTGTGGTCCAGCGTGAACGCCCACGACTTCCAACCTTTTTCGTGGTTCAGGAAGTGTGTTTCCGGAGTGCGGAATGGATCAATTGTTGCTGATGACATCGTTTCACCTCGTAGTATTTAGGAAGGACCCAAGGTCCGTCCTGTCGTGGCAGGCAAGTCAAAAAACTAACCCGCGTTCGTTCTCTCTAAAGTCCGCAAGCTCAAATGTACTAGGCTTCCGGGTCGCTTGTTTCCGTAGTTGCTTCGTCTTCGTTTTGGGTTTCGTCGCTGTCTGCTGCCTCGGTTGACGTCGAGACCGCTTCTGATTCACCCTCGCCGGCGGCCGGGTTCTGAAGTCGCTTCATGTACGCAATCACATGGGCAACATCTTCTGGGCCCAAGATTCCTTTGAACGAGTTCATCTTGGAAACCGGACCGTAGCCCTGGACGACGACTTTCTCGGGATACCAAATCGACTCTTGAATATAGCTTTCGTCGCCTTTGTAGTTTTCGCCCGAGTGCGTCTTCCCGTCCTTGTTCCAAATCAAGTTAAACGCTGGACCGGTCGCGGCGACACCATCGATGCGGTGACAGCCCGAGCAGTGAATCTTGTACAACCGTTCGCCGTTTTCCCACGGCGGGTGCTCGGCCTTAATCCATTGCGTGTTGGCCTTGCGATCCTCGTCGTCGATGTGCACCTCGCACATGGTTCGCATTTTTGAGTGACCTTCTCCACAGTACTCCGTACACGACAAACGGTATTTACCTAGCTTGGTCGGGTTGATGTAAGCGTAAGTAAAACGTCCGGGGACGATGTCTTGCTTTTGACGGAATGCTGGGACGAACATGCTGTGCAGCACGTCTTTTGATTGCATCACGAGTTTGACTGGCTTGTCACGAACCAAGTGCAGTTCGGCCGAGCTATCGCCGTCGGGGTAGGTGAACAGCCAGTTGTAGCGACTGGCGGTGACTTGGATTTCTTCCACGTCGACCGGAGCGATTCGCGAATCGAAGTAGCCAGTCGCTCCCCACCAGAACATCGGCACTAGCAGAATGCTCGGCAGAACCGACCATGCGATTTCGAGGTTTGTGTTGTGACTGCTGGATGGCTCAACAACGATCTCCTTGCCGCGGCGTCGATACTTCACGACGAAGTAAACCATTGCGACAACAATCGCAATGAAGAACACGGTTGATACCCAAAGGATGAACATGTACAGATCGTCTACGCCCTGAGCGAAACTGGACGCTGACTCTGGAAACCAATAAGAGCCTTCGGGCACGATCGACGAGTCCGGAACCTGTGTGCCGGGCAGCGTCGTTTTCTGCACGCGTTCGACGATCTCTGCGTCGACGCTGTCGTATGCTTGTGCGAACAGAGTTGGGAGTTGCCAATTCATGGTTGCTTGCTGAGTTAACTTTTAGCGGTAAGTAATTGTTTTGGTGTCAACGTTCGCGCGGGCGGTTCAAAGGTTGCTACGCGGGTTGGTGCGAAGGTGTCTCGATGGATGCGGCGTGGGCTGAGCTTTCGGCTTCGCCTGGCTGTCGACGTTTAAAAAACCAATACGGTGCCAAACAGATGAGCAGTAATGCGGCGGTAAGCAGTCCCCCGATTCGCATGATACCCATTGCTTGCATGGTGTATTTGCCGGTGGATTCGTCAAACACGAAACAGCCTAGCCCGTAGGCCAATTGGTTGATGGCCGAGCCAATTTTTCCTTTGGCCGATTCGATCAACGCACGTCGAATCGTGACAGCGTCGTAATTCAAGCCGTGGATATACCGAACGATTTTTCCCTCTGGCGAGACCAGAATAAAAACCGGCGGGTGCGAGTACAGTTTTTGCTCGCGAAGGTACTTGTAACGAAAGCCTGTTTGCCGAGCCAAGTCTTCGATGTCTTTGCGATCGCCGGTCAAAAAGTGCCAGCCATCGGCGCTTTCGGGACGATTGTATTGGCCCATATAAAGTTCACGCGTGTCGCGCGAGCGTGAGGTTTGCTCGGTCGGGTCGATGCTAATTGATACAACCTGAAAATCTTGACCGACCTCGAAATCGACTTCTCGCAACGTGCTCACCATATTCTGCAGTTGCACGCTGCACAGCTTTGGGCAGTTGGAATAGTTAAACGACAACATGATCGGCCGCTTGCCGTCAAACAGATCAACAAAGCGGACGCGATTGTTATTGTGGTCGTTGAACGTCGCGTCGCCCACGATTGTTTCACCGGTGTAATCATCGACACCAATGCCCTCAGCGGCCTTTGGCTTTTGATTAACGCCGTAGGGATCGTCATCGCCAACCGCCAGCGGCTGATTGTCAGCAGAGCTTGTAGTCGCTGGCGTTGCCTCTGCCGTACCGCCTTCTTCCTGCGCACCAGCCAACGCGACACTCATCAGGCAGCCAAGCGCCAGAGAGGCCAACATCGCTAGGTTTCGGAATGTGTTGGAACGCGTCATGGATTGCTATTTGTTGTAGGTCGAAACGATCGTTTTCATCGCTTCGCTAATCGGCGTGATTCCTTCACCGGTTTCGAGCGCGGCCTTTTGCTCGTCCACGATCTTTCGCGAGGACGTTGCCACAACATCGGTGTTCACTTGTTTCAAGTACCGGTTTTGCAGGTGGTAGGTCATGCCTTGAACGAGCATGATCACCAGCAGCGAAACAATCGCGCTGATGAAACCGATCACCACAATAACCGGGGTGTTCACGTCGTCGTAACTTGGGCCGCTGGCATCCGCATCAGTGGTCGCAGCGTCGTTGGAATGGCTCATGATCAAGTTCTAGGTTGGCGTCGTGGTGGCCGACGGTCTGTCGGCAACTATCTAATTTTATTGAAAGCGGGACGCTTCGTCGTGCGTCAATGTGTCTGAATGGGGGCGAATTTTACTTCGGAACGAGCTTCGTCGGGCTTAGTGAACGGCGTGGTTGAGTGCCTCGCCCAGTCGCGGATCCTTTAGTGGCACCAGTGGACGGTTGCGAGCCACGTAACAGAAGATCGCGAGGTAGATTGCAATCATCCCGACAGCACAAGGCAAATCGACCAGCGGGTTAAGCGTGAAAACATGGTTGTATTGATCCATCTGAGGCATGATCAACCAGTAATGATCGATCCAGTGCATCACCAGTAGAAAGATGCCGGCGGCTGCTAAAAACTGCTTGTTACGACGTGCCGTCCGGCCCATGATGGCTAGGAACGGAATGAACAAGTGGCCGAAAATCAGGACCAGCGACAGAATGCCCCAGCCACCCTCCATGCGGTAGCGATACCAGAATGTTTCTTCTGGAATGTTTGCGTACCAGATCAGCATGAATTGGCTGAATGCGATGTAGCCCCAAAACACGATGAAGCCAAAGGTCAGTTTGCCCAGATCGTGATAGTGCTCGGTCGTGATCTCGTCGGTGACGCGGCCGCTCTTTTGCAGCCACATGGCCGTCAGCGTAATCGTGATTAGTCCACTCATAAACGCACCCGCGAAAAAGTAAACCGGGAACATCGTGCTAAACCACAGCGGTGACAGAGACATCTCAAAATCAAATGAGCTGAACACAATCGTCACGGCGAACAGGATCAAGATCGGAGCCGACAGGGCCTGCATGCGTTTGGTCAGACCGACATCGCCCGTTTCATCTTGCTTGAGTGAAGTCTTCAAAAAGAACCAGCCCATAGCCCCCCAAATCAGGAAGTAAGCAACGGCTCGGGCAGAAAAGAAGACTGGATTCAGGTAGTCGTCCTTCAACTGCTCGATCGGTGGTTTAGCTTCAGCAGGCAACGCCGCGATTTCGGCCGCTTGCTCCGCGCTATGAGCGGACCAGCCGGATTCATTCCAAGGGTAAACGAAGTCGTAGCCAATCAGCACGGGCAGCAAAATCAACAGGAATAAGATACCCAATGGAAACGCACACATGGCGAACATTTCGGCCAGGCGACGCACGGTCACGTTCCAGCCGGCTCGTGTGAGATGTGAGATGATGACGAAGAACAGGCAGCCCAACGAGATGGACAGTACAAAGCAAAAGTTCACCAAGTAGATGAATGAGAATCGCTCCAAGTTGAAGCCTGTCAACAAAAAGGATAAGCCCAAGCCAATCGCGCCGACAATGAGCAGCAGCGGAATGGCTTTGAGGTGTCCGTCGTTGAGCGTGACAACGTCAGAGGTGATTTTTGCAGGTCGGGTTTCGTGCATGATCGTATTTTCGTAGTGGTAGAGATGGCGGGCCATGAACTGGCACCGTTCTACTTGTCTCGATTTATTCGTCTTTGGTTTCTGGTGTTGGCTCGGCGCCCGCGTCCGGTGTGTCTTCGGTAGCGGCCGAGTCAGTCAACGGCTTGATGCCGGTTTCTTGCAGCGCTTTGACGTAGGCAACAATTGCCCAGCGGTCCGCGGCAGGAATCTGAGCCCCGTACGGACCCATTGTGTTGCGGCCGTTGGTGATCGTGTCAAAAATTCGACCCAGCGGGTTCTTGGTTTCGTCTTTCACGACCGAGTCATGCATCGACTTGGCCGCCGTCCACTGAGCCTTGCCGCCCGCGGCCAAAGCCATGGCTTTTTGGTTGACAAGACCGTTTCCGTTTCCGTCGTAACCGTGGCAAGCACTGCAATAAATGTTGAACCGCTGCTGACCACGTGCGACAAAGTCAGCGTCGACCGTAATACCCTCTGGGAACTCGGTCATCCATTGTGACAAGTCTTCACCATCCGCTGCTGGTGCGTCCGCGTCGTCTATGGAAGTCGACACGAACTGGGCTTTCGTCTTTTGAGCGTTAGCTGAGGACTTGTTGGCTTGGTAGTCTTTCTTCACGCCGCGGTACATCTCTGAATCGATCTCCAATTGCCCGCGAGCAACGGCACCATCGACCGGCGACCGCATCGCTCGGCTATCACCGAACAGCATGTCGCCGTTCTCCATGACTGGCGCAAGCACTTGGGTTTTTTCTTTGTGTTGGAAATCCATGTCTGGCACGACGTGCAGACGCGGGCGGCGGCTAGTCATACCCATGTTGCGGAAGATCATGACCGGCGGCAGCATCAGCAAGAAAACTCCCAACAGGCCGACCAGCCGCACCCAAGATGGCAATGCGGTGTCCGTTTTGTCTTGACGACATTCCTCGATCGCAACCGCACCCCACTCGTTCAGCTGAGCCTCGGATGATGATCGGTCGAAGTTCTCGTCTTTTGATTCCAGTAACAAGAAGAACTTGTCGTTCGTTGCTCGCTTGAAGCGAGAAATTCGATGCAATGGATTGCTGAACATCGGCAGCTTGTTCAGCGCCCACATGCCCAAGAATGTCGCAAACGCACTGGAAAGGACAATGACTTCAAACGTGACCGGAATATTGGCGGGCAGACTGAAAAGGGGCTTGCCGCTGATGCGGAATGCGTAACCGGGAAAGATTGGTGACCAGTCCGCTGCGTTGGTGTAGTACTGCATCCCAAGCCCGGCGAAGCAAGCACCAAAGCCCACGCAGAATACCAAGAACGGCAACAATGAACGCTGGATACCGATCGCCGGATCGATCCCGTGAACCGGGAACGGGCTGTAAGCATCCATCGACTTGTATCCGGCCAGTCGAGCTTCATTACAAGCTTTGACCAACGAATCCGGATCGTCGAACTGGGCCAGCAAGCCGACCAAGTCCGAGTTGCTGTCGTCTAGTGTTTTGTTATCTGCCATGAGGTTTTCCGCAGGTCGTTAATTTTTTTCGTCGCGATCTGGTCGCGGGCGATCGCCAGTGGTGCGAATTCTCAAACCTTTGATTTGAGATTTCTAACTTTTAAAAATGGGTGCTTAATGGTGTCCGCTGCCGTGTGGCATCACACCTTTGACCTCTGCCATCGCGATCACCGGCAGGAACCGGCAGAACAGCAAGAACAAGGTTGTGAACAAGCCGAAACTTCCGATCAGCATCGCAATGTCGACGCCCGTCGGATGGAAATAGGCCCAACTGGATGGCAAGAAATCACGGCACAGCGATGTGATCGTAATGACGAAACGCTCGAACCACATGCCGATGTTTACAAAGATGCAAACCACCACCATGAACCAAGGCGTTGTCCGGCACCACTTGATCCAGAACAGCTGAGGAATCACCACGTTGCACGTCACCATGATCCAATACGCCCACCAGAAGTTACCGAACGCTCGGTTAATGAACGCGAATCGCTCGTTCGGAACACCAGAATACCAAGCGATAAAG
>CAZLFF010000005.1:5998-18463 GCA_964558755.1 uncultured Pirellulaceae bacterium | reverse complement strand
CCATGATGATCTTGTTCATGTTCTCAAGGTGCCGCAGTGTGATCAGGTTTTGCAAGCCATAGATCGCCCGGGCGGGAACCAGCAGCGTTACCACCGCGGCGAAGCCACTGAAGATCGCTCCGGCAACAAAGTAAGGTGGGAAAATCGTTGTGTGCCAACCCGGCAACTGAGAAACCGCGAAGTCGAAACTAACGATCGTGTGAAC
The DNA here is from genome assembly GCA_964558755.1 of uncultured Pirellulaceae bacterium. Classification (GTDB taxonomy): domain Bacteria; phylum Planctomycetota; class Planctomycetia; order Pirellulales; family Pirellulaceae; genus Mariniblastus. The sequence goes on along the minus strand of CAZLFF010000005.1, from coordinate 18,258 downwards.
TGAAAGCACCAGCGGCGTCGCCAGCGCGGCGAGGATCGTGTAGGCGATCTCATAACGATGCCAGTTGCGAGCCGATCCCGTCCAGCCCAGCGACAGCAGGCCGTAAACCAGCTTGCCAATCTTTGATTTGGCTCGATCGCGGAACGTCGCGATGTCTGGGACCATGCCCATGTACCAGAACAAAATCGAAACGGTCGCGTAGGTCGAAACCGCGAACACGTCCCACAGCAGCGGGCTGCGGAAGTTCGGCCACATCGCAAGGTGCTCGGTAGGAATTGGGAACAGCCAGTAGAAAACCCAGACGCGACCAATGTGGACGCCGGGGAACAGTCCCGCACAAACCACCGCGAAAATCGTCATCGCTTCGGCCGCACGGTTAATACTCGTTCGCCAGTTTTGGCGAAACAAAAACAAAATCGCTGAAATCAAAGTTCCCGCGTGACCAATTCCGACCCAAAACACAAAGTTCACGATCGGCCAGCCCCAGTACGCAGGGTTGTTATTTCCCCAGACGCCGACGCCTGACATGATCAGGTGGTTGACACAGCCGCCCAAAACAAGCAGCAGAGAAATCGCGGCGCCGAGCACCAGCCACCAAATGCGTGGCGGATTTTCGGCTTCCCATGGCGCACAAACGGTGTCTGTAACGCCTGTGTAGTCCAAGCCATCCAAGACCAACGGGGCACGAGTGCCTGGTTCTTCGTGGGTGTTGTCGATGTCGATTGCAGGATTGACCGAAGCCATTGAGTTATCTCGTTAAAAGTAGCTGGATCCTTGGTGGATGCTGCCAGCACCCTCGGAACCACCAAGCTTGTCTTGGAAAGGAGGACGCTGGCAGCGTCCTCGACCGGTTAAGCGTCTGCGGCGTGTGCTGCGTCTGCTTCTTCTTTGTGATCGTCGTGTTTCTCTTCGCTATGACCGTCGTCATGCCCGCCGTGCAGATACTTCGGCACCGAATCGGTATCGTCGAAGTCCATCAACGCAGGGTGGACGTTTCGCACACGAGCCAAGTACTTGGTCCGCGGGCGGTTGTTTAGCTCCTCTAACATCACGTAGGAACGCGGGTTCGCGTGAGCCTTCGCAACATCGCTGTCTGGATTGTGTAAGTCACCGAACTTGATCGCCGACGTTGGGCATGCGTCTTGGCACGCGGTCGTGATCTCATTAGGGCCGATCGGACGATGCTCGTTCTTGGCCGCGATTTTTGTGTTCTGAATTCGCTGCACACAGTAAGTGCATTTTTCCATTACACCGCGGCTGCGAATCGAGACCTCAGGGTTCATCATCAAGTTTTGCAGATTGCGATCGCCCTCGGACAGCTTGTCGGCACCTGGGTACTTCAGGAACGTTTGGGCATCGCTGTAATTGAAAAAGTTGAAACGACGAACCTTGTAAGGACAGTTGTTGCCGCAGTAACGCGTGCCGATACAGCGGTTGTAAACCATATCATTCAGGCCCTCACGGCTGTGAACGGTTGCCGCGACCGGGCAAACCGTCTCACACGGAGCATTTTCGCAGTGATGACATGTTACCGGCTGGTGGACGATATCCTTATGGCCTTCTTCGATCGCCGCTTCGTTGTACAAGTTGTCGCCGTAGTAGCGATCGATTCGCAACCAGTGCATCTCGCGACCCCGCCAAACGTCTTCTTTGCCGACGACGGGGATGTTGTTTTCCGCTTGGCAGGCAACCACGCAACTGTTACAGCCAAAACACTTGTTTAGGTCGATCGACATGCCCCACACGTTCGTCGTCGTCGGGTCCTCGTTCGCATAATCCATCCGCGTGCCGGGCGTCAGGTCGAACAGCTCGTGATGCATGTGGAACGCTTCGGGCCACTGTGGCGCGTGATGAGCGTGTGCGTGATCGTCGTGTCCTTCGTCTGAATCATGACCGTGGTCGTCGGCTTTCTCTTCGCGAGTAAAGCTGACTTGCCCCATGATTGGCAGTTCGCCGTTTTTCAGCGAGGCATGATCTTTCTCTTTGTGATCATGCCCATGGTCGTCGTGTCCTTCGCCAATTGGGTGCTTTTTCAGAAAGCTCTGATAGCTACTGAACGAGCCTTCACGGATTAGGGCACTGCGTTTCGTTTCTGACTTGCTCGCATCGCGGAACATCCGATTTTGGATCTCGTTGCGACCTGTGCTGTCGATCGTCCAAGGCTCTTGAACAAGCGCCAGTTTATAGCTCGTTCCAGTGGGCTGAACCGCATCTTTGTTCAAGCCGCGTGTTACCAGCCAGTCCTCGGCCGAACGTAGCGGGCTGACATCAACACCGATCGAGTCAATGTTTTTCGTTGCGTCGCCGCCGACTCGCCCCGCAGCGGTGCGACCGTAGCCGATTTCAACACCGATCGAGCCATCGGCCTGACCGGGCTGAACGTTTACCGGCAGCGTTACTTCGGCACCGTTAACTTTCAAAGTGACTTTCTTGCCTTGTTTCAGGCCCAACTTGTTCGCGGTCGCCGGACTCACCGAAGCCACGTTGTCCCACGAGATCTTCGTAAAGAAATCCGGCAGCTCTTGCATCCAAGCGTTGTTGGCAAACCGGCCGTCGTAGACCGAGTTGCTGGTTGCAAAAACGATTTCGATGGATTCGCCATCCCAAGGCTTTGCCCAATCTGCGAAATCGCTGATTGAGTTTCCCGTGTTGACCGACGGAGTCGCTGCTTTTGCGGCGGTGTCGGCGATGAATCCGTCATGGACAGCCTGCTGCCACTGCGAATCGCCCAAGTCATGTGTCTTGCGAACGATCGCCTGGCTGTCGACCTCTTCCATGCCCATCAGAGCGGATAGGGTTTCCAGATCCGAGCGTCCCCCGAACAGTGGATTGATCAAACGTTGGCCGATCAAGATCGAACCATCCACCGCGTAACCGTCCTGCCATGACTCAAGCGGGTCAGCCATGTTGCTGACCCATTGGCATTTCCGGCTCGTTTCGTTGTTGAAGCAAGTTAGGTGCAGCGAGTTATCAAGTTTTTCCAACGCCGCGCCAAAATCGAGCGAACGCGGGGCCGCATAAACCGGGTTTCCGCCAACAATAACAAGGCTCTTGATCTGGCCGCCGTTGATTTGGGCCGTCAAATCCGCGATGGAATCGATCGTCGAAACGCGATCGGCGTCCGGTAGTTCGCTTAGTAGCACGGTCTCACCAAGATTGCCCAGCTCTTCGTTCAGCTGATGCACGACCGCGTGAACGCTCGCCGGCTGGGACTCGCCGACAATGATCGCGCCTTGGCCTTTGTTGTTGATCAGATCCGATGCGATCGCCGCGAGCATTTTTTCGCGATACGGCAGGCTCGCGTCGACATCCGTTTTCCCCGCGCGAACTGCTTCCGCGAGTGCGCCGACGAACTGGACGATCTTCGCGGATGACATCGGCAGTCGATGATCGGCCGCTGCACCGGTCACCGAGAACTGACTCTCGATCGCGTACAAGCGGCTCATGCCCTTGTCGGAATCTGCATCGCGACCCATCGCGAACGTAACGCCGTTGGCAACACCCGCTGGATCGATGCCCAGCGGATCGCTGTCGAGCGAAACGATCACCTTGCACTGATCCAGTGCGTAATTCACTCGGTAAGGTTTCCCGAACGCAGCCCGAGCACCCTCGCGTGCGTTGTCATCCGACACACCGCTAAACGTGAACCAAGCCCCGCCCTTTTTCATGAACTCACCCTGCAGGCGGAACATGCTGGGCGATGAACTCGGCTCGGCCAAAACCGCGACACCACTCAGGTCCGCACCGGAAAGCAGTTTGCCGAACACGTCCGACAAAGATTCCCAAGTGGTGACAACCTGCTGGTTTTCGCCACCGGACTTCAGCGGCTCGCGCAAGCGGTCGGGATCATAGAACTCAAGCAAGCGAGCCTGAGTGAATGTGGAGGATGCACCTTTGGAGCCGACGTGGTCAGGGTTTCCATCTAGTTTGATCGGGCGACCGTCGTAGTTCGTCGCAACCAGCGGCTGAGCTACACCACCAAAGTTGATCATTGTCGCAAACCGTTCGGGAATACCCGGAACGCGAGTCTGCGGGCGGAACGCAAACGGTGCGATGGTTTCTTCTTCGTAACGACAACCAACCGCTCCACCAAGCGCCAGCGAGGCACCCATTAACTGCAACCAACGCCGACGTGAAACTCCGTCATCGTGGTTCTCGGTCGCCGCGCCGAAGTCGCGATCGATCGCTTCATTGAAACCTGGAAGCTCGGTTAGATTCGCCGGGTTCAGATCAGCCGATTGTAAGCGAGGTTTGTTCATGGAATCGTGGTCGTTGTTTTGTTGTCGCGTGAGTCGCGTGGAAAATAGATCCGCGTGATGGCTGAAAAGATCAAACGCCTAGATGATCGTGACACCCAAGCCAATCGTTTAACGATGGCAAGTTGAGCAATTGACCTTTGGATTGACGTCTAGTTTCTCAGCCCACTCTTTGTGATACGCCTTTGCATCCTCGGGCTCAAAATCCAAATGCGTTACCATGTTCGGGTCGCGAACAGGAAGCTGGCCGGTTTCTGTGTTTTTGCGGTGACAGTCAAGACACCACTTCATCGACATAGGCTCAACCTGAGTCACCACTTCCATTTGGTCTACGCGACCGTGGCACTCGACGCAGCTGACGCCTTTGTTGACGTGAACGCTGTGGTTGAAGTAAACAAAGTCAGGCAAGTCATGCACTCGCCGCCACTCAACAGGGTCACCGGTTTCAAGACTTTTACGAACGGGTTCAAGCAGTGAACTTTCGGCGTGCACAACGCCCAAGGTCCGGCCGTCAGCTGCGGTCCGATTCCCGCCGTGACAGTTTCCACAGGTGGCCGTTGGGGGGACCGCCGCGTGGCCAGCTTTCTCTACCGTGTTGTGACAATAGCGACAGTCCATCTTCAGCTTGCCCGCGTGCAACTTGTGGCTAAACGGCACCGGTTGCTTCGGCTGGTGGCCAACGTTCACAATGGACGGGTGGATCGCGGCGAACAAACAAGTGGCCAAATAGCCGCCCACCGACAACGCGGTGATGGCTGCCAAACCAGTGAACTTGTTCACCCAAGTGGGAAAATGAAACTCTTGCATCGAGATTGATCCGATTTTCGAAAAGCGAAAACCGGCCCTTTACGCGGTAAAAAACGCTCAAAAAAGCGATAAAAATGGCCTGTCACACCAAGGCTGTTCGCGCCGATACGGCGGCCAAAACCAAGGCACTAGACACAATGTGCCCACTAAATCAATCGGAGAATCTAAACCAAAGTAACGGCCTAAACGATATGCAAAAGTGTCCCACCTGAATGGGTGGCCTGTCCAGTGGGCGGATTGGCCGATTTTGACGCCGACGACAGCCTTCGGAGTAGCCTGCCGCGGAATCGACTTGCGTCTCTTGCGGCCGTTTGACCATTCACGTACTCCGAGACCACTCAAATACTGCCTAGTCAGCTGATTTTGCCCAGCCGACCCGGTGGCGAGCACCGCGATTCTATTGGTCGGTTGTCGGTTTCGTTTGTGTTTTGAGCCTGCGTAACGCTCGAACCGAGCCGATGAGATTGCTCGACGCCGCGCCGCACCGAATCGTCAAGTCGCGAGGTTCCCTGCCCTTGTCTAGTTCGGCAGCGCAACCGCCCGTTTCAGAAAACAATTTTGACGCGGTAAGTGACCGTTGACGGAGATGCGTTCTAGATCTGACACGGAACAGCCTCATGAGCAGCGAGCGTTTTGCAGCGGTAAACAAGAAGCCAGCTCGATTGAGCTGGCTTTTTCGTTTTTTCAGATGGCTTCCCTACGGCGCATTCTTTTTTAGTTTTCGCTGCAACGTCCTGCGTGGGATGTCAAGACGCCGGGCGGCTTCGGAGATGTTTCCGCCCGAATCGTTCAGCACCCTTTGAATGTGCTCCCATTGAGCTTCTGCCAGCGACGGTGGTGGGATTTCGGGAGTCGGCAGCGGGCCCGGGTTGTCCTCGAACGCCGCCAGCACTTGATCAGCGTCCGCGGGCTTGGTCACGTAACCGGTTGCACCCAGTTTCACGGCCTCGACCGCGTTGGTAATGCTTCCGTACCCGGTCAAAATAACAACCTTCGTCTCGGGAGACTGCTCGCGGATGGATTTTAGTAGTTCCATCCCGGTTTTGCCTGGCATCTTGAGGTCGAGCACAGCAAGGTCCGGGCGGTGCCGTCCCGCGATGTCGATCGCTTCGTCGTAGTCGCCGGCGATCGTCACGATCAGTCCGCGCTTCACGAACGCTTTTTCAAGCCGATTACGCAGCACGTCGTCGTCATCGACCACCAAAATTGTTTTCGCTGATTCCATCACGCCATCGTAAGTTGGAGAATTTTGAATCATGTTGTCTGTCTTGGCCGTGTTGCCACCAAGGCGTGGCTGACTCACCAAATTGTAGCCCACCGGTCAACGTGGACGTCCATGTTACGTCGCTTGGATTGGGAATAGAACCGTCACACAAGTCCCTTGTCCGGGCTGCGATTCATACTCTAGTTTTGCATCCAATCGAGTAAAAACGTTTTGGGCCAAAAATACACCCAAGCCCATGCCCTTGCCGGGTGGTTTGGTTGTAAAAAATGGTTCGCTGACCCGTTCGAGCTCTGCTGGCGTCATACCGATACCTTGGTCTCGGATCTGCCACTGCCAAAACGAATTCCCGCCAACGAGCTTTTGCTCCACAGCAACCGAAATAGGCCGGTCGGTGGGATCGGCATCGATCGCATTTTGGATAATGCATCGCAAAGCCTGAGTCAGCCCATCCACGGGAACGAAAACCGTCTCCGTCTGAGCCTCCTCGGGCAGTGAAACACGTACCCGTTGCGCTTCGGATAACCCGTCAACCACAGCGTCACACAACTGGGCAATCGTAAGTTGCTTGAAGGATTCACCGATCGTCTCGCCTGCGTGCCCCGCCATGCGGTCCAAAATAATCCGGCACCGCGTCAGCTGGTTGCGGATCAGCTGGACATCCTCGACCACATCAGAAAAATCAGGGTTCTTCGCCACTTCTTGGCCCACCGCGTCCTCGACGTCTTTTGCGACCACCGCAATCGTGCTCAGGGGGGTCGCCAGCTCATGGGCGGCTCCGGCTGCCAGCGTCCCGAGTGCTTCCACTTTTTCGCTGCGAGCCTGCATGGCCTCGGCACGCCGCACTGCCACCTGGTGCTTGGCGAGTTCACCGGTCAGCCGAGTCATGAAATACACGATCACGCCGCTACAAGTCGAAAACGCCACGAGTGCTCCCAAGTGCTGCAAAGTCAATCGATTCGCTTGCGCGCCGGGCAGCATCGAGTCGTTTGCCAGCATCCCGGCGCCCCGAGCCAACGGTCGAAAACCAAGATCCATGGGCGGTAATGGCTCGTGCTGGATCAGTAAACCTGCAAAGCACATGACCGTCAGCGCGTTGATGGCCAACGTCCAGTTTCGATCAAGCAGGAGCGCACAGAGGCTGAGGTTCACGAAAAAGAACAACCAAAACGGGTTGTTGGGACCGCCAGTGGCATACAACAGCCCGGTCAGAGTCAGCAAATCGCTTACCAGCACCAAACCCAGCACGAGGTTCCACGGGTAAGTGTCTCCGTCTGGTCGCGAAGCCCAACGTCGAAACACAACCGTTAGCAGCAGGTTGCTGATCGCGGTTAGCCCAATCAAACCCAATACGGTATGCAGCATCGGGATTTCGATCCCAAACAGCCATGTCGCTGCAACCGTGGTCACGATCTGACCCACGACCGCGACCCACCGCAACTGAATCAGCCAAGCAGCATTGCGTTGATAGCGATGAGACAGATTGAGCATGGCAGTCGGTAAAAAGATGAAAGACAAAGATCCACAGGGCAAACGCTGGAGTTCACCGCCGCCGATGAACTATCATAACACGCCTACGATTGAGCCCCATGCAGTCTAAAACGCCGCTGCCCGAGCCCAACTGGATGCAGGATTAGAAACCACAAAATTGAACGCCCGACCACGCAGACACGATCATCCATTGTCATGATTTCGCGTCCAGTTGCGGTCCAAATCAATATCCAAACCACAGCAATTCCCAACGCCATGAATGCCACGATCACCGCCATGAGTCAGCAAACTACCGCTCAGCAAAACTCGCCACGCCTCTCAGCCCGCGGCCTGACGATCGCGTTAGCCATCATGACGCTGGTCCCAACGTTGACGGTGCTGGCGATTTGGAAGTTTTTGCCGCAGGTCTACGAAGGCAAGCTTGATGCTACGGCAACTGCCGAAGGTCGCCCGCCGGCCGATTATTATCTGGTTCGCTACGATCTCCGCCCGCCCCACACGGGCGGCGAACTGCTAATCACCAACAACAGTGACGAAGATTGGAGCCACCTGAACATCCAGATCAACGGCTTCTATCAAATTCACGACATCGAGCCGATCCCTGCGGGGCAAACGAAGCGTTACAAATTGGAAAAGTTCTTAACTCGCTCCGGTGCTCGGTTTCAGTTGCAATACAACCAGCTAAAAAAAGTCCGCGTCTACGCTCGCCTTCCCGGCGGCAACCGAGCGACTTACGGCCACGAATTTGAAACCGTGCCGGAGATGTAGTCGTCACTCGGCTACACCAAGCAATTTTAATCCTAGCGTCAACAACAGCGGGGTTAGCACTAGGCTTAGCGCGGAGGACAACACGGCGACTTGCACGGCGACGCTTACCTTTCCGCCGTAGTGCTTCGAAAGCACGATTGGGAAAATTCCTGTTGGCATCGCTGCTTGCAACGCCAGCACCAACGTTAGCTCGGGCGAGAACGTGATCTGGCTGGCCACGAACAAGATCATCGCGGGCAGAATGGCGAATCGCAAAATTGGTGACGCGATAATGACTCGCCAATCCGGTTGCCATTTTTCGCGCTCGATCACACCGCTTAACGTGACGCCAACTAGCATCACCGCGATCGGGATCGCGCAAACGCCCAGCATAGTTGTCGTCCGATGAAGGACTTCCACGATTGGTAGTGCCGCAGTTGGAATCATTTCCCAAAGACGCGTAAAATTCAGGATCAGGCCGACGGTGATTGCGATCGATGGCCCGTTGATCAGCCGCTTCCATGCGCCGGCCGCCGAACCGCTGAGCATGATGATTCCCAGCGTCCACAGCGCGAGCTCGACGCCCAGGTTGTGAACAAACAACACTCCCAAAATCTGGTCGCCCCGTTCGGGAAACAGGCTCTCGATCAGCGGCACCGGAATAAAGCCATAATTTTGCAGGCCGGTTGCCATGCCAAATGTTTTGGCACCATCTTCGTTCTTCAGGCCGACCAATCGACCGGCCAAGTAGCAGACGCCAAAACTGGCGGCCACAATCGCGAATCCAATCCCCATCGCGCCGGCGACCGTCGAGGCATGTTGCAGGCTGGGGTTGCCCGGGACTTTTGAGAGAATAAAACACGGCACCAGCACCCACACGGTTAGCTTGAGAATGCTGCCTTCCGTTTCGTCGCGGATGATGCCGACCTTGCGAGTGACAAACCCGACGGCGGCAATCATAAAGATCGCCATCGTGGTGGTGATAATCGTTTGAGTTTCCATGGCGTTCGTCGTTACTTTTTTCTCAACACGTAAACGACGTCTTCGGCGCTAGAATCGACCTCGACCGGTTTCGTCACGTCATAGCGAAAGTCATAAACTTCTTCGATCACCCAGTCACCCTGTCGTTCGATCATCGTTTGAAACTGGCGATAGGTGTACGACCGCATGACCAATTCATCGACGATGCGAAACTGTTTGGTGGGCGTGTAAATGTCAAAGCGAATGCCGAACTTTTCCAGCCGCGTTTTCTTATTTCGATCGTTGGTCCACATGTGGGTGTTTACCGTCAAATGCCCGCGCGCGGCTGACCAAGATTCTTCGTCCATCGGCTCGATGGTGGTGGGGGTAAGGTGCAGGCCGATCAAGTAGATCCCGTCTTTCTTGGTGCCCTCCGCCATGCACGCCAAATGGTCGCGCGCTAGCTTGGGGGTTGTTAGGTGGCGGAAGCTGTTGATTGTGTTGAATGCCAAGTCCCACTTCGGCGCGTACTTAAAGTCACTCATGTCCGCCACCCGCGCCGTCGGTGGATAGCCGCGTTTGTGGAACCGGGCGTTCGCAAATTCGACCGCTTTCTCGTTCAGGTCGATGCCGGCAACCTCGTAGTCTCGCCGTGCCAGCCCAAACATCAACCGCCCTGTTCCACAAGCTGGCTCGAATAACCGTTTCGCTTTGCCGTCCATGTGTTTCGCATTGACGTCGCAAATGAACTTCAACTCCGCAGCGACATCGCTGCCGAACACCAGGTCGTAATACTTGGGGTGGTCGTAAATGCTCTCGTTGATTGTTTCCACAGAAGGAGGTCCCGGCTCGCGCGGCGAAGTTAAGCAAAGGGGAACATCGTCGTCGGTGGACGCGGAATTGCAATGGGCGAGCCGGCGATAACCGAGACACTCGGAACGAAAACGAGTCAGCGACCGAACTTCGCCAGAAACGACTATTCGCTGGCGTCTCGGGTCAGCATTTTTTCACCCGCGATTGCTTCAGCGATGTTCTGGGAATGGTCGCGGACGCGAGAAAACGCGTTTAGCGACGCTAAGTAGGCCATGCTGACAGAGGGTGCGATGACGCCCTCGGAGAGCGATTCCAGGTGCTTGCGGCGAAGCAGTTTTACTTCGTCCCGCACGCGCGCGCAGGTTGCGGTGGTTTCGGTCACGACGTTCGGGTTGCCCGTTCGCAATGCTTCGTTTACCTTTTGCAAATACTCGGCCGTGTGCTGGTTGAGCCGCACGAAATCTGCCCGCTGTTCGGCTGAGAAGCGATGCCCATCACGACGGAGTTTGTGATCGAACTTGTCCAACGCTGCAACGTAGTCACTGACCGACTCGTACTCGTCGGCAATGCGAAGCTGTCGCCGCGCCTCGTCGGCGACCGAGTGGGCCAAGTTGCCGGCTAATAAGCGAGTGATAAAAACCGCGACTTCGTTCTGAATTGAATCAAGGACTTGCTCGCGCTGGCTCAGTCGATCCGCCAGTTTGGTGTCTGGCTTGTCTTGCTCAATCAAAGTGGCCAGCCAGTTTAGCATCTTTGCACAGCCGTCACCCATCCGTTCCAGTTCATTGCGCGACTGTTGGATGGCCATCGAAGGCGTCTCCACCATCCGTACATCTAGGTCGGTCAGGCGTGGTTTTTCTTTAAACTCTTTCCCTGGCACTGCCCACGTTAAAAATCGTTCAAAGAAACCAGCGAACGGCAAAAATAGTAACGTGTTGACGATGTTAAAAATCGTGTGCGTCGCGGCAATCGCCGCCGTCGTGCCGGGATAGGTTTCGTCTCCTTCAGCCGACGTTGTCACCGCGTTGACGTCGCCTTCGATCAGCCATTGGATGAACTGAATGTACTGAAAGAAAATTAGTGTGATCCAAAGGACTCCGACGAGATTGAAAATCACATGAAAGTACGCAGATCGTTTCGCGTTGGTGGTTGCTCCCAGCGACGCCAAGTAAGCCGTGATTGTCGTGCCGATGTTCTCGCCCAGCACGAGGGCGGCGGCGGTGTCGTAGGAAATGATGCCTTGAAATGCAAGCGAGATCGTGATTCCCAAGGTCGCCGATGACGATTGAACCATAAACGTCAAAATGCAACCGACCATCGCGCATTGCAGGACTCCCAAATAACTGTTTGCCTGAAAGGTTTGAAACCAGGCCTCGAAGTCCGGCAGCTTCTTGATGATCGAGCAAGCGTCTTTCATGATCTCTAAACCAAAAAAGACCATGCCGACACCCATAATGGTCATCGCCACATACCGCCAGCGTTCGCTGCGTGTAAAGAGAAACACAAACGCGGCCCCGCCCAGCATCGGCAGGCCGTACTTGCCGATCTTTAGCACGAGGATCCAGCCGGTGATCGTGGTTCCAACGTTGGCGCCCATGATGACGCCGATGGCTTGAGACAACTGCATCACGCTACTGTTGACGAATCCCACGACCATGACCGTCGTGATGGAACTCGACTGGACGACGCAGGTGACAAAAATGCCTACCACCACAGCCAGAAAGCGGTTGTTCGTCACCGCAGCGATCATGCGGCGCAAGCTGCTGCCTGCCACCGCCTGCATTCCGTCGGACATGTTCTTCATGCCGAGTAAGAAGATTCCCAATCCCCCGATCAGTCCGAAGATCAACTTGGTCAGCGCTTCAAGTTCCACAGTCGTCCTTTGTTGTCTTGAATTCTTGGGTCGAGTCGGAGAGGTAAACTATCGGTTGCCCAAGCACCGCGGTTTGACATAAGTCCATCGA
>CAZLFF010000005.1:0-5898 GCA_964558755.1 uncultured Pirellulaceae bacterium | reverse complement strand
CGGAGAGGTAAACTATCGGTTGCCCAAGCACCGCGGTTTGACATAAGTCCATCGAGAGAGCAGTCTACCGCGATTCGAGCCGGTGGGCAGGTTCGTGGGAGCTTGGTTTGGTAAAATGTCCTTCAGATCGGCCAGTCGTGTGCTTGCCTTCACCATCCTCAGACGAAAAAATTAGGAACTTGTCGCTCGCACACTTCTTTTCACTTGATGTTCCATGGCTCGAATTTTGGTGGCCGAAGATAGTCCCGTCGATCGCACGCTAATTTCAGGCTTGCTCGGAACGCGTTCAGACTGGACGGTTCAGCTAGCCGAAGACGGCGCGGTTGCGGCCGGTGCGATCGAAAGTTTTGAGCCCGACTTGATCCTTACCGATCTGCGGATGCCGAACGTCGATGGTTTGGCGTTGGTCAAACACGTACGAACGTACCACCCAGAAATCCCGGTTGTGCTGACGACGGCCGAGGGAAGTGAGCAGATTGCAATGGACGCATTGCGGGCGGGGGCGACGTCGTTCACGCCCAAGAAACTGCTGGCAACGGACCTAGTGCCGGTCGTGAATCAGGTGTTAGAGCTTTCGCAGCGGATGCGCTACGCTCACACGGTGAAGATCGAACCGGCTCCCAAAACGATTGCGTTTGTGCTGGAGAACGACCTGTCTCAGGCGGCTCCTGCGATCGAGCATTTGCAGAATAGCTTGCCCGATTGGTCTGCTCGCGACCGTTTACAGATCGGCATGGCGCTCGACGAGGCGTTGGTTAACGCGATGCATCATGGAAACTTAGAAGTTGATTCGTCTTTGAAGGAAGATGACTGTGACCAGTACAACGAATTAGTCCGCCAGCGACGTGAGGAAGAACCGTATTGCCATCGTCGTGTGCGAGTTGAGGCCGAGTTTTCACAGCAGCACGTGTGCGTGCAGATCTCCGACGAGGGCCCGGGTTTCAATCCGAGCGATGTGCCCGACCCTTGTGCCGAAGTGAACCTGCACCGCGTGTGCGGTCGCGGACTGTTCTTGATTCGTAGCTTCATGGATCAAATCGCTCACAATCAGTGTGGGAATCAGATCACGATGACAAGGCTGCGAAAGGAAGACGCCTCGTAGCCAATTCCGTTTGGGGCTAGCGTTGCGGTCGATTCAAGGCTCTTACGGTCACGCGCGTCAGCCTTCTTGCTGCGTACTTTCCCTACATTCCGTACAACTTCTCGCTATGGGGCTCCATTCTGCTGACGAGGCCCGATCGGAATGATCTGCTTGGGCGTTTGAAGCTGATGAACAAGGAATTGACCCGTGGCTCGGGCGGTCCGCGATCCGAGTTATAATTTCGTGGCACCCATGAATTATTTACCATTTGCCTTTGAACCGATTGCCGCCACGACGTGGGCCTACCTCGCGTCCCTGCTGATGCTCGGCCTGTTCTTTAAGTTCAATCGCTGCTGGAGCATCCGTAATCTCGATCTGTTTTTGATCATTTTGTTGGCTCCCGGGTTGCTGATGATCGACGCCGGCCGACGCGTCGAGGTTCGGGCTGCGTTGATGCAGCAGTCGACACCGTCCATGGAATCCAACGACTCGGTCTCCGTGCCGGTGCAGACGGTTGCCTTCGGGCGACGACAAACCGAATCAAATGATCGGTCGCCGTCGCTTGTAATGGACCCGTTGGTCGCGATCGCGTCGACGGCCAAAACCCCGCTCGATGCTGCCGCGCAGGACGAGAGCCGGGCTGCCTACGGACAGCAATTGCAGCGATTTGGCTATATCTGGTTGTTTTCGATCGGCGGCGTGTTTTTATTGCGGCTGCTGTTGGATCCGTTGCTGGTGCGTCGGCCGTTGCTTGAGCCTAACCTGTCGATCGGCGGGCTGGTATTTTTGGCCTGTAGTCTAATGGCGTTCTTGATCGCTAACATTTTGACCTCGTCGCCAACGGCCGATGACTTGCGCGGTGTGCAGAACTCATTAAAGGTGCTGCAACGGGAGGCGGCCAGCGAAAGTGACATCGAGCAATTGCAGCGGCGTGGGCCGGGATATTGGCTATTTAACTTGTTCCCTGCGATTCCCTCGTTCGGAGAAGCCGCATTTGAACAAGAAACCTTGGTTGGGCCCGCCGGCTCGATCGACCCCGCTGCCACGCCCGTTGGGCCAGATTCATTGGTCCCTCAAAGCGATGGTGAAAACTCGGCTGCGGCGACGGCAGTCACGAAAACGGTTGACATTGGTTCCTACGTGATCGCGGCCAGATCGTTGGCCATCATCAGCCAAATTTTTATCGTGCTGGGTCTGATTTGTTTTTGCCACTACCACTACGAGAACTTTACGGTTGGGGTTGGGTTGGCGACGATCCATTTGATGCTACCCTACACTGCGTTGTACAACGGGCATGTCCTGCACACGCTACCGGCGGCGTTGGTGATTTGGGCGTTGGTTAGCTATCGGCTGCCCTTCTGGTCGGGCGTTCTGATTGGGTTGGCGATGAGCGTGTCGTATTATCCGATTTTTCTGTTGCCATTGTGGTGTAGTTATTACTGGGAGCGTGGCGTTCGACGGTTCTTATTGGGAGTCGTTTTATCGCTGGCGGTTGGCGTGGCCGGCCTCGTGTTTACATCCGTCGATGTCGCTGACTTTTTCTTCCAACTCCAACAGATGTTCGGTATTTTTCAGCCGCTTCGCGATGACCTCGAAGGAGTCTGGTCGCTCGGTTGGAACAAGTGGAATCGCTTGCCGTTGTTGCTCGGTAGCGTGATGTTGGCAATCTCGTTCGTCTGGTGGCCGCGGCAGAAAGACATCGGTACGTTGATTAGTTACTCCGCCGCGATCATGGTCTCGATCCAATTCTGGCATGGATTTGGCGGTGGGCTGTACGTTGCGTGGTACGTGCCGCTGGCATTGTTAGTTTTCTTTCGGCCCAACGTAGAAGGTCGTATCGCCATCAATGAGCTGGTAGAACGCGTTCGCCGCCAAAAAGAAACGGCCGCAGATGTGATGCCCGAACTATAAAGTTCGCCCGTGATGAGCCGTTTTGAATCGGGTTAGCTTTCCGCGACGGAGAATTGGCTCCAGTTGTAACGACTGGGTCGGCTGGGTGAGCCCGAGTGCGTATCAAACCGGCTGAATGCCGATGCTTTCTGATAAGAACGCATGCGTGTTCTTTGACCTGACAGGAGCGAGGAAGCGCAAATGGTCCGATTCTTTAAAACGTTGTTGTTGGTGCTGGTCGTCGTCGCGGGCGTTTGGCTTTTGCTTAACAAAGACAACATCCGCAACCCGCAAGACGCCGTCGCGCTCGCCCAACGCGATCTGGCCGCGATTGGTGCGCGAACGGATGGATGGTCCACGCCGTCTTGGCCGTTGCCAGCTCAGCCGATGACGCGATCGCCGCGAAATGACTCTGGGTTTGGAACACAATTCAGTGGCGGAAACGATTTGGTGATCGCTGGTAGTCCTCACGACGCGATGCCAGCGGCTCAGAAATCACCTTTCAAGACAGCCTCCGCTCGTCAAACGCGACGCTCGATCCGCATCGCCTCGTTTCACTTGGACGGGGCAGCGACTCTCCCCGATGCCGCTGCCACGGCGTTGCGGTTAGTCGATACTTGCCGCCGGTTTGACGTTATTGCGATGCAGGGAATTCAGAGATCGCAACAGGTGATTCAGCTTGTTCAAGAATTAAACGACGTGGAAGCGCAGTCGGGTGCTGAAGCGATGCGTGCCGAGTACCGGCTACTGATGGATGTTCGGCCCGTTGGCGATCAATCAGGGCTCGCGATCGTCTACGACGCGCGGGCGATCGAGCTGGACGACCAGCATTGGTACTTGGTTCGCGACCCGGACGACGTATTGGTTCATGAGCCCATGGTCGCGTGGTTCCGCACGCGTGGTGTGCCGGCAGACCGAGCGTTTACGTTTTCGGTGGCCAACCTGCAGTTTGATGCCCGGCGTCCGGATCGAGAGCTGCCCTATTTGACCGAACTGTTCCGCGCGATTCGGGATGACGGTCGAGGAGAAGACGACGTGATCATCGCCGGCACTTTTCACTCGGGCGATCGTGGCCTCGCCCCCAGCGGACAGAAGTTGGGCTTGAGTTGGGCGATTTCTGGGAAGCCAACGGACACCAATCGTCGGAATCAGGTTTCAAATATTGTTTTCCAGCCCGCAGCCACGGTTGAGTTCGCTCAGCAGAGTGGTGTGTTCGACTTCATGAAGCAGTACAACTTGCGGCTGACCGACGCGATGCAAATTTCGACTCAACTGCCCGTCTGGGCCGAGTTCAATTTGGAAGAAGGTGCCAGCGGCCCGAGCACCGGTTTTCGCTCGGTGGGCTTTTCGACCGGCCCACGCACCCCATGAGTTTCCGATTGGGGACGGTGACTGGGCTGGAATGAGGACAGGCTGGGCTTCCCTCAGAACAGTCTCTCGGACAGCGCCAGCCTAACGTTGCGGACGCGGATCGACCGTCTTTCGGGGTTTTAGGGTGTTTGAGCTATTTTGGGTTGCCCGTCCCTCGCCCTGACGGCCGAAATATTGGAAAAGCTCAGCCAGATCGGTGGGTTTTGGGCTCTGCGCGTTGTTGCTCAAACGCCCCGTAATTATAGTGTTGACCTGTTTTTGCAGGCCAAGACGGGGATTTACATCGCGATGGTGGCCCTTCCCGCTTCCCGCCGATCCCTAGACCATCCGAGCCAACGCGGGTTCGATTGAGCCCGTCCAGGATTAATTTTCACTTAACCCCGACAAATCAACATGTCGTCTGACACCGAATCGTTAACCGGCGAAACATCGCCCAGCACGTCCTACTCGCTGACTCACCTCAAGCAGTTGGAAGCGGAAAGTATTCATATTATCCGTGAGGTTGCCGCCGAGTTTGAGAACCCGGTCATGCTGTACTCGATCGGCAAGGATTCGTCGGTGATGGTTCACTTGGCGATGAAGGCTTTCTATCCCGCCAAGCCACCGTTTCCGCTGATGCATGTGGATACCACGTGGAAGTTCCAGGACATGTACAAGTTCCGCGACGAGTACGCGAAGCAGGAACTGGGGCTGGAAGTCATCAGCCACATCAACGAGGAAGGTCGCGCCTTGGGTCTCGACCCGTTGGTTAGCAGTGGCAAGCACACGCATGTCATGAAGACCGAGGGCTTGAAACAGGCGCTCGACAAATACCAATTTGATGCCGCGTTTGGTGGCGGTCGTCGTGATGAAGAAAAGTCGCGCGCGAAAGAGCGTGTTTACTCGTTCCGCGATCAGAATCATCGCTGGGATCCAAAGAACCAACGTCCTGAGCTATGGAACCTTTACAACGCCAAAGTGAACAAGGGCGAGAGCATTCGTGTGTTCCCCATTAGTAACTGGACGGAACTAGATGTCTGGCAGTACATCCACCTTGAGAACATTCCAATCGTGCCGCTGTACAAAGCAGCCAAGCGAAAGGTGATCGAGCGGGACGGCGTTCTGATCATGCTGGACGACGATCGCGTGAAGCTGAAACCGGGCGAAGAACCACAAGAGAAAATGGTTCGTTTTCGAACCTTGGGGTGCTACCCACTAACTGGCGCCGTCGAGTCGGAAGCGACGACGCTGCCCGAAATTATCCGCGAGATGCTTTTGGCGACGACCTCCGAACGCCAAGGCCGCGTGATTGACAATGACGACGAAGGCAGCATGCAGCAGAAAAAAGAAGAGGGTTACTTCTAAGCCGTTTCTCGCTGACGCAACTTCTCAGTTTTACAAAACACACGGCGGAAAAGACCATTCCGCACTCCGCATTCCGCACCCCGCATTAAAAAAATGTCACATCAATCTGACCTTATCGAAACTGACATCAACGCCTACCTCGCTCAGCACGAGCGCAAGGAGCTGCTTCGGTTTATTACCTGTGGCAGCGTCGACGACGGCAAGAGCACGCT
>CAZLFF010000004.1:32700-79597 GCA_964558755.1 uncultured Pirellulaceae bacterium | reverse complement strand
GACCCGTGCAGGCTACTTGGAGCAGTACACCAAACGGGCGATGGCGTGCCAGTTTCAAATTTTGCTAAACATGCGACAGCATCGAAATGGTGCTCAGGCCGTGGCCGACGCCTTCGAGCTGATCGACGATCTTGAAGATCAGCTAACGGTCTATCGAGAACACAGCGATGTCAGTGCTTTGAATCGAGAGGCTACAACGCGGGCGATCCCCACAGAGACCCGCCTGTTCCGTTTGCTGTCCACCGCTAAACAGATTCATCAAGACACCAACGGCGCGTTTGATATTACTTCATCCCCGCTAACCAAGCTGTGGGGCTTCGACGAACGGGCCGGTTCCGTGCCCCCAGCGGACGCGATCGAGCGAGTGCTGCCAACGGTGGGTTCGGAGTATTTGAATCTAGACAACAAACGCGAAACGGTCAGCTTTGCGCACCCTGATCTGCAAATCAACCTTGGCGGTATCGGCAAAGGCCACGCGCTCGATCGGGCTGCGGAACTATTCCGGCAAAATGACGTTCCTGACTTCATCATCCATGGCGGGCAGAGCAGTGTGCTGGCTCGAGGTCGGCAAGATCGCTTTGAAGATCAGGCAACTTCGGTGGAGGATGACCCTGAATCCGAACAAAACGGTGGCTGGATCGTCGGGCTTAGTCATCCGACCGTGCCCAACGTCCGCTTGGCTGAGTTTACGCTCCGCAACCACGCCCTCGGCACGTCGGGAACGGGCCGGCAAGGCTTTTTCCAACAAGGCAAACGCTACGGGCATATTATTGACCCGCGCACCGGCTGGCCCACCGACCACGTGCTCAGCTCGACCGTCATCAGTCCGTCCGCCGCCATTTCCGACGCGCTGGCGACGGCGTTTTTCGTGATGACAATCGAGGAAGTCGAAGCCTATTGCAGGTCCCACCAAGAGGTTGCCGCTCTGTTGGTCGTGCCGAGCAAGAAAAAAGGGCAGGTTGCCCTAGAGTGGTTCAACTTAGGCGAGGACCAGTGGAAAAGGCTGTAGGCGTGATCGACAGGCCCCGTTCTACGTTCTAAACGCTGTCGGCGATTGACTGCATGTCTTTTGCGTAGGCGTCCATTCGATCGGCAAACTGTTTTTTCAATTTGGACAGGTCATCAATCTGGCCCGGCGGAACGTAGCCGAACATGTAGAACTTAACCTTGGGCTCCGTTCCTGATGGTCGAGCAGCGATGTAGTTCCCTTCGTCTGCCAAGTCAAACATGACGATGTTTCCCTCTTGTCCGGTGATATCCTCAATGTTTCCATCGACAGACGTTCGCTTGAGGGTCGAGTAATCGCGGATGGCTTTGACCGCAACGCCACCCAACGACTTTGGTGGCTCCGCCCGGAACTGTTCCATCAGCTTCTTCATTTTCTTCATGCCATCTGACCCTTCCATCCGGATATTCACCAACCGCTCGTGGTGGTAGCCGTACTTTAGGTACAGTGAATCCAAATGTTCATGCAGGGACTTGCCTTGGGCCTTACACCACGCGGCCAGTTCGGCCATCATCATGCAAGCCACCGCCCCGTCCTTGTCGCGGCAGTATTGTCCTACGACCGCGCCGTGCGATTCTTCGGTTCCGTAAACAAAGTTGTCTGGCCCCTCGCGATCGACGACGCTGCAAATCCATTTGAAACCAACCTGATTCTCATGGAAGCACTTGATCCCGAACGACTCGGTCACACGTCGCAGCATCTGAGTCGTCACCAGCGTCGTGACGACGAAATCGTCGGGCTTCAACTGATCCAGCTGCTTCCGTTGAGACAAAACGAACTCACCTAGCAGCACTGACAGTTGATTGCCGTTGAAAGTTGCCCAAGGGCCCGACGGGTCCATCGTGATGGGCGCTGCGGCACCCAGACGATCGCAGTCGGGATCGGTGGCAAGAATCAGTTCGGCTCCCGTGCTCTGAGCTCGTTCAATGATCGCGTCGAAGATCGCTGCGTTCTCGGGATTCGATGAGTGCCCCGGTACGTTCGGAAAGTCCCCGTTGGGTTCACGATGAGGCTCGTAAATTTCCAAGTCATTGAAACCGACCTCATTGAGCACCGATTTCACATTGAACTCACCCACCCCATGCAACGGGCTGTAGATGATCTTTAGGTCACGTGGTACATCGAAGCTATGCTTGACGTGCTCCGCCATCAGCGCCTTATCGACTTCTTCGCGAATGATGTGAACTTTTCCGTCGTCGACCGCCTGCTGAAAATTGACCGTCGGAATGTCAGCGACCTCGTTCACTTTTCCGATCACACCTTTGTCGTGCGGCGGGACGAGCTGAACGCCCGAGTCCCAATAGACCTTGACCGCGTTGTCCTCGGGCGGATTGTGGCTCGCGGTAACCATGATGCCGCAGTCACATTGTTTGTATCGAATTAGGAACGAAAGTTCGGGCGTACTGCGGTAGTCGTCAATGAAGTAAACCTCGAACCCGTTGGCGACCATGATGCTCGCACACAGTTCGGCAAAGTCACGGCTGCGGTGCCGCGTATCATACGCAATCGCAATCGTCCAAGGTCCGTTCCGTTTGAACTCTTTCACGTAGTCGGCCAGCCCCTGAGCACTTTCGCCGATTGTACGATCGTTGATGGCGTTGCTGCCAAAGGGGTACATCATCCCGCGTCGGCCGCCGGTGCCAAACGGAATGATCGTCCAGAACACGTCGTCCAACTGCTGCCACTTGTCCGACTGAATGTGTTCGGCGATACCGCCCACATAAGCCGCGTACTTTTGCTCCGTCAGCCAGCATTTTACGTTCTCAACGGCGGCTGCGGTGATTTTTCCGTCGGCCGCAGCGGCGTCCAGCTTGGACAAACAGTTGTTCAAATCAAAAGTGGCGTCAGTGCTCATTGTTTTCCTAGGTTCATTCAAAAGACGATCGAATGGAAGGCCGAGATTCTAGCAGATTTTTATCTGCGGGTGGCATCGACAACGTAGGCAGGTAACGACCGTGAAAGCCGCAGATATCCTTGGAGCGTAACCCGCGAGCGCGAGATGCACTGGTCCAAGTCCGTGCTTGTCACCGCCGAGGACTCGTCCCGCTCGCCCGGCCCATTCAGGCGCTATAAACTCCGCCGTTGATGTCCAGTGTCGCCCCGGTGATGAACCCGTCGTACTCGGACGCGAGAAACACAACCGGACGAGCAACGTCCGCGGGCACCCCGGCTCGGGCAAGTGGAATACCTGAAACCGTTTTGTCGGCTGATTCTTTCGTGGTGTGAGTATCGTGAAATCGCGTGCCTAAGATCAGCCCCGGAGCAACCGCGTTGACCCGAATGCCGTACTCAGCCACCTCGGATGCTAAGGAACGAGTCCACGTCAGTGTGGCTCCTTTTGCTGTCGAGTAACTTATTGATCCAGCATGGCCTCCCTTCCGCCCCGCTAACGACGCTAGATTCACAATGCTGCTGGCCGGGTTCTTTCGCAAATGTGGGACGCATTGCCGGGTGACCAACATCATCGAAGTCAAGTTGATGTCCATCACCTTCGCCCAGAACGGAACGTCCAGTTGCTCCAACTTCCTGCGTTCGACAAGGTCACCCGCATTGTTGATCAGCACGTCGATCCCACCTAGAAACTCGGCCGCCGAATCGACGAAGCTGTTGACTGAGGGTTCATCGGTCAGATCGGCCTGAAAAGAGCGAGCCTCAAGGTTCGCAGCCTTCGCCGCCGCAACCAAAGAGTCAGCTCCGTCACGACTGGAATGATAGTGAATCGCCAGTTGGCAGCCTTCGGCGACCAGCTGCCGCACGATCGCGGCGCCCAGTCCTTGCCCACCACCGGTCACAACAACGCGTTTTCCAGTCAGCTTTCCCACAATCAATATCCATCCGGTATACATTTCAACAAAAAAATCGAGTCCGCATTCTACTTCAGCCACAACGGAGGCCAACTAGGCGAGGATCAACACGACCAACTAGCAACTGCGTGCTGCAAGAATGCTGGCGTTTGCAGGTAACATGGTCGGGATGTTGATCGCGCGCGACTGTTCTTGTTCGGGGCCCCTGCAATCAGAAGCGTGTCGTGATTAAAGTGTGGGCTGTTTTTCCTAAGGTCACGCAAACCATCCACTCAGAATTGATAGATCCATGAACGAACCGATCATTAGTGTCTCCGGCCTGCGAGGTATTATTGGTGAGTCGCTTGATCCGCTGTTGGCGATCAAATACGTGACCGCCTACGCAAGCCAAATCACTGTCGAAGGACCGATCGTCGTCAGTCGCGATGGGCGGACCACTGGGACGATGTTGGCTCAAGCAATTTGCAGCGGATTGATGGCCGTGGGACGAGACGTTTTGTACGCGGATGTGGCGGCGACGCCGACGACTGGGATTCTGGTCCGATCTTTTAACGCCGCGGCGGGAATCCAGATCTCCGCGAGCCACAATCCGGCTCCCTACAACGGCATCAAGCTATTCGACGAAACGGGCCGTGTGATTCCGGCCGATCGCGGCGAGAAAGTCATTGAAGCCTATCGCGATGACAGCGGGAAAAGCTACTCGCCCGTTGCCCACGACCAGATCGGCTCCCTTCAAACCGTTGCCGACACGACATCCGCTCATGTGGATACGGTTCTGAAGACCGTCAACGCGGAAGCCATCCGAGCGAAAAAGTTCAAGGTCGTGCTCGACAGCCACCATGGCGCAGGGTCGGTCGCCGGGCAGGTGTTGTTGGAAAAGCTCGGTTGTGATTTCGAGTGTTTGGGGAGCACCCCTGACGGTTTGTTTGAGCATCCACCTGAACCAACGGAAGCGAACCTACAAGCGACGACCAAGCGTGCGATCGAATTGGGAGCAGACGCCGTATTCTGCCAAGACCCCGACGCCGATCGGTTGGCGATCATTGACGAAAAAGGTAACTACATCGGCGAAGAGTATACGCTGGCGATCACGTTGCAGCACGCTTTAAAGACTCGTAAAGGCCCGGTCGTGATCAACTGCTCGTCCAGCCGGATGTCGGCAGATCTTTGCGAGGCGGCGGGGTGTGAGTTTCGCATGAGTGCTGTCGGTGAGGCCAACGTAACCAACCTAATGAAAGATTTAGACGCGGTTTACGGCGGCGAGGGGAACGGTGGCCCGATCGACCCACAGGTGGGCTACGTCCGGGATAGTTTGGTCGCCACAGCTCAGGTTCTGGACGCCATGGCGGCGACAGGCAAGACCATCAGCGAGCTGGCGGCTGAGATTCCGCGATATGAGATTTGCAAAACCACGATCCCCGTCGAACGCGACGCGATTCCTGCGTTGCTGGATCGATTAGAAACTAAGTTCCCCGAGGCAACCGCCAGTCGGTTAGATGGTTTGCGTTTAGATTGGCCGGACAAGTGGATTTTGGTTCGCCCCAGCAACACTGAACCGATCGTCCGCGCGGTGGCGGAAGCAAAATCGATGGCGGACGCAAAAGCGCTGTGCGACGCCGCCCACTGAGTGTGGCCCTGTCAGTCCTCTGAAGGCGCCGCATTCAGCCGAAGAAAATCAAATGCGATTTAAGGCTTCGACTGCTTCCGAAACTTCTTCTTCGGTCGTGCACAAGTGAGGAGCAAAACGGATGTATCCATCACGTGGCGTGATGCGGATGTTTTGTTCTGCCAAGGTTGCCGAGATGGCTTTTGCGTTCCCATCTTTCGGGATCAGAGACATGATCCCCGATCGCGCAGCCGGCAGGTGACGCACCGGCTGGTACTTTGACTTATCCAATCGCTCAAAGGCCAGATCTTGCAGCCCAAAATTATGGTCTCGAATCGACTCGGGCGAATTCGGCACGAACAACTCCTCCGCGCACTGGCTCAATCCGTCCAGCGCCGAGTACGTGACGGTCGAGTATTCGAATTTCTGCCCAGTCGTGTGCGGGTCCCAGGTGTGATCCAAGTACTGCGTGTCCTGTTTCATGTGATCCGCACCGCTCATCGTGATTTCGATTTTCTCGCGGAAATCCGGACGAGTGTACATGACGCCCGTGCCGACCGGCCCCAGCAGCCATTTCCAACCGGCCGACGCAACCGCCGCGACGTTCCATGCCTCCGGATAAACCGGAAGGCAGCCAAGACTCTGCGCCGCGTCGACGACGAGGTCGATGTTTTTCTCTTTGCAGAGTTTTCCCAGCCGTTCTAAGTCTGCGGTGAAGCCACTGGTGAACTGCACATGGCTGATGGCGATGACTCGCGTTCGGTTCGTGATCTTCGCTTCGAGTTCCTCAAACGACCAGCCGCGGGCGAACGAGTCAGGAACGTCGGCAACTCCCTCTTCATTCGTCTGCTCAAACGGCGCGTCACCGATCAAAATGAGCTCAACGCCGCGCCGCTGCTGGACGACCCACGGATAATGATTGGCCGGGTACTCGTTGACATAGCTGATAATCTGATCGCCAGGCTCGAAGGGATAGCCGTTGGCGATCATTGAGATTGCTTCCGACGTATTCGTGGTCATCGTGATGTTGTCGGGTGTTGTTTTCATCAAGGCGGCAAAATTCTTTTTGAATCGGCCAGCAATGTGATCGTCGCCCGTGTACTCGAAAATCATTCCCAATCCCAGTTCCGACTGCATCGCCAAACACTTCGCAGCGCGGTCGGCTGCCGGACCGTACAATGGCGAAACGCTGCAGTAGGCCATGAAATTGATCTTCTGCTTAATCGGAAATGATTTTGGTGAGAGCTGGGAACCCAACATGGCTGAGGCTTTCTTTGCGAAATAACGATCGGCGGGCGGAACGAGCCCAACGTGGATGACGAACAGCTCGAGCGATCGCGTTTGCGGGACACGGAGATGTTTCAGCCGTCGCGATGAAGCCTGTTCTCTCGGCCGCGAAAAAACCGTGAAAGCAAGGGAGGCGACGGGGGGTGGATGATGAGTTCCAACGACTAAATTCGCAAGCCGGGTAAACCGAAAAGCAGCGTCAGAAAACACTGGGCATTGCTGCGAAGCCGAGCATCTGACGCATGGGCGTACAGCGAGCGGATTTTCTTCACCCTGTTCAGACCGGATTTTTCGGCCCTAACGTTTACAGGCCGAACTCCTGACCGAAGACCTCATCTGGGTCGATCGATGGCATCTGTAAACGCTCTTCGTCAACGAGTGGCTGAGAATCACGGCGTTTGATCTGAACCGGACTATCGAAATCCAGAGAAGGTTCATCTTCTTCGAGCCCCGCTATAAGTGGCTCATCCGCAAGGTTGGACTCGTTGGCGATCGGCGTGACCGGTTCCGCCGCACCGTGCATGCTGGCCGGGACGGCAAAAGGAAGCGCTTTGCTGATCGGACTGGCGATCCCAAGCGGGTCTGCCTTAAACGTCCAGATAAGCAACAAGTACGCGAATGAGATCGCGAGCACCGCACCGGAGATCGTTTTAACGGCACCCGCCAAATCGAGTGACGGGGCCTTTGGGGTCGCTCCGCCAAGCCGCGAATTAACCTTGCCGCGATACGCAGCCGATTCAGGCGAGAGCTTAACTGCAGCAGTTGAACTGCTACGACGCCGCGTCCCCGATCCAGAGGACCGAGACGACGAACTCGAACGATGATTTGAGGAGCTCGAACGCTGGCTTGGGTCATGTGCCTCACGGCCCGCACGATCGACGCGCGTTGAAGCAGGCGTGGCGCTGCCGTTCCCGTTCCCGTTCGAACTTGGCCGAACAACTTTGTTTGTTCCGCCGGCAACGTTAGCGGATGTGTGGCCATCCTCAGATTTACGTCGCCTTCGGCGGCGCCGACGCTTGGCACCGTCGCGGAGCGCCTTTGGCGCGTCAAACTTAACCCTCGGGCGTTCTGGCTTGTCCGCCTGCTGGCCGCGTTTGGCGTCCAGCGTATCGATGTACGGGGCTTCCTGATCGGGTGTGTCGTCCCCCCGCTTTGTCACGACCTCAAGCGGTGGCAGAGATTGATCGAGCAACTCGTGCAGCAAAAACGATTCTTTGCAATGCGGGCAGCGAACGGTTGAGTTGACGGCCATCGTTTGGGAAATACGAACCATCCCAAAGCAATTAATGCAATTGCCTGCGATGATCGGACCGACCGACGATTTTTTCGCACTGTCCATTGACGACGACATGTAAGCAGAAAGGTTGCCGCTGGTAGAAAGCGACCCAGTGGAATTGGAATTGGAGTCAATCACGTTCCGTCCTTTATATTAGTTCATCCGGCGTTCGGAATCGAGACCGCACGCTGCCGAGTTTAGGTCACGTCATCCGCCCGAGCGTCATTACCCGGCCAGCCCGTAGATCTTGGCAAGCCTATTCCTCAAATGAGTAATCAAATGTCGATGCGACAGCTCGTTTTTTGTCGCACCGACACATAACTCGTGTGGAGTTCGACATTTACCAAACTGGTGGACATTTTGGTGGAGCCAGCCCTTGAGGGTCGAAAAATCTCCGGCCGAAAACTGGGTATCCAGCGGCCCAATCTGTTCCTCAGCGGACGCGAACAGCTGAGCTGCGTACAAATTCCCCAGTGAATACGTGGGGAAATAGCCGATTAGTCCGGCGCTCCAGTGCACGTCTTGCAGAACGCCCATTGCGTCATCCGGCGGGGAAATCTCTAAAGCTTTCTGATACTTTTCGCTCCAAGCGGCCGGTAAATCGGAGACATTCAATTGCCCGTCGATCAGTTCCCGCTCAAGCTCGAACCGCACAATAATGTGTAGGTTGTAGGTCGCTTCATCAGCCTCGACCCGGATTAGCGAGGGAGCAACCTCATTTACTGCGGCGTAAAACTGGTCGCTTCCAACGCCCTCAAGAGCGTCCGGGAACCGCGCTTTGGCGGCCGGAAAAAAATGCTGCCAAAAGCTCTCGCTACGTCCAACAAAATTCTCCCAAAGCCGTGACTGAGACTCGTGGATGCCAAGACTGCAATACTGCCCGGAGGGTAAACCATACTGGTCGGTCGGTAAGCCTTGCTCGTACATGCCATGCCCCGCCTCATGCAGTGTACCGAAAAACGCAGAGCTAAAAAATGTTTGGTCATAACGAGTCGTAATGCGACAGTCGCTCGGGCCCATCTCTGTGCAAAACGGATGATGCGTCACATCCAAACGACCTCGTTTGTAATCGAACCCAACCTGCGCCGAAACGTCACGAACAAACGCTTCTTGCTGATCCAGTGGGAATTCGCGGTGCAGCACGCTGGAGTCAACGACGACTGAGCTTTCGGCAACCTCACGAATCAGCTGAACCAAATCCACCCGCAGAGCCTCGAGGACATTCGAGACTTCTTCCGTGCTTGCCCCGGGCTCGTACTCATCCAGCAGCGCGTCGTAGCGACAACCGTCGAACCCGATCGCATCCGCTTGCTCGCGTTTTAGATCCACGATCTTTCGTAGAGCGGGTTCGAACTGAGCAAACTTGTTCGCCTTTCGGGCTGCGACCCAGATTTGCTGACCTTCCGAACTCGCGCGGGCGATTGCTTCGGCTAACGGCTGCGGAACTTTAATCTTGCGATCGTAATTGCGTTTCAGCTCGCGAATATTCGTTGCGGTTTGACTGGTCGAATCGGCATTCGCAAGCAGTGGCGAATCCATCAGCTCGTCGATCAGGTCTCCCAGCTTCGGATCCGTTTGACGCTGATGAATCAAGCCCGCCAAATGCGTGACTTGATCGCTTCGGTACGCACCTGCCCCGGCCGGAAGCATGGTTTGCTGATCCCACTCCAAAAGCGCGGCAGCGGACACCAGATAGCTGGTCTCGACGCAGTGCTGGCGCAACTGCTCAAACTGTTTTTCGTGCTGGTTCATAGACAAAGACGAAAAGAAGGGCGATGGAGCATCCATCGGATTTCCTACTCTTTGGTCTAAACCACGCGAGAAAATGGCGGGGTTGCAACGACGGCCCAAACATTGATCGGCTGGGTTAACCCCAGCCACCGCAGCATAACCGTTGCCTAAGTCGCAACCGGCATAAGCGATAGAGTTTCCCACTCCCCAGAGCCCGAAACCGTCGGCAGCAGCTGCTCGATCGACGCTTCATCAATCTCTCTGCGGACGATCGAATACAGCGGCTCGGGCGCGACAACGACCACTTGCCCGCCGCGATGTCGCTTGCGGAGACGTTTGAGGAACTGCTGCACGCGGGCCTGCACTTCCGCGATCGTTTCCCCGTTGGGTGGACAGGTCGTCTCGGGGGCTTCGGCCCAGCGCCGAAATAGGCGTGGCTGGGTCCGCTTGACCTCTTCAATTCGTTTGCCTTGCCAGAGCCCGCAGTCAAGATTTTGCAACTCGGCCGCGGGACGAATTTTTACGCGGCGATCGGCCGCGAGTAACTTAGCTGTTTCATCGGCCGACGATCCGACGGCTGGGTAAATTGTATCGATCGGCAAAAAGGATAGCTGGGCTGCCGTACGACGAATCGACGCCGCGGCCTCCTCGCACATCGGGCTGTCCAAAACCCCACTGATGCGTCCCTGAGCATCCAACTGCGTCGCCCCAGCACGAACAAGCGTGATCGTAACTTGGTCGGTGATTTGCATCTCTTGCATCATGACGACTGCACCTCCGCCATCATCGCCTCGATCGCCACACGGTAATCGTCCTTCTTAAAGATCGCGCTGCCGGCGACCAGCAGTTCACAACCATGGGACGTCGCGGCTCCAACGGTGGTTGAATTGATCCCGCCGTCCATCTGCAACAGAATCTCCTCACCGCCCGGCAAAGAGCGAATCTGCGGCAGCTTTTCGAGAACCGTCTCGTTGAACGACTGACCTCCAAAGCCAGCGTTGACGCTCATGACCAATGCCAAATCAGCGTGGGGCAACGCGGACTCGATCGCGGAAACGGGGGTGTCTGGATTAACGGCGATTCCTGCCGCTGGGCCAAGTTCACGAATCTGATTCAACACAGCGATTGAGTCTTCGACCGCCTCGGCGTGAATCGTGATAATGTCCGAACCGGCGTCCGCGAACTGACGGATGTACTTTTCAGGCGACACCATCATCAGATGCACGTCCAGCGGCAAATCGGTCAATTTGCGAATTGCATCGACGATGGTCATGCCGTACGTGAAATTCGGCACGAACACGCCGTCCATCACATCCAAGTGCAGGGCGGTGACGCCGGCCTGTTCCAATCGTTCAATTTCGGCGGCAAGATTTCCGAAATCACACAGCAATAGCGACGGCAGGATCGCGGGCGAAGCGCTTTTAAGCGACGCGATCAATTCCAAACGGGACATTCCAAGACCAAAATCAGGACGGGGTAGGCCAAGCGAAAACGCGGCACGTGGCTGACGCACGATCGTGCCAAATCGGCAAGACAAACGGCAGCGAAATGGAAGTCGAACGGCTCTCTCTCGGACCACGTTCGTAACGCACTTTGGGGCGTTTTCGCAGGGGCCAGATTCTAGCCATGGCAATGACCGACGCTAGAAGGCAACTTTGGAGTGGTGTCGCAAGTCCATTCGCAGGAAGGACTTAAAACTTGTCGGTGGCGTTCGGGGCGGGGTCAGGTAATCACTCCAAACCGCCCCTTTGATCCATCTTTATCAACGGCCGAACGCCACCGTTTCTCACCCACGTTAGTTTAGCTCGTCCTCTGCGGAGTCCAATTTGGACTGTAACGAAGGGAATTCGCCGCTATCGGCAAGTGACAACTCATCAGAGCTCAGTTCGGCGCCGGAAACCCGCTGCTTGAGCGATTCAAGCTCTTGGTTAACTTTCGCCAGCGTGGCCGTGACCTCCTGGTGCTTCGCTTTGGCGGCCTGCAAGTGCTCTTTCGTTTTCAAACGCTTCTTCCGCTCGGTCTTGAGCTTCTTGAGCATGACCTTCACCTTCTCCGGCGGCAGATTGAACGGATCATCGTCGGCAGCCGCATTGTTGCTCGGCTGCTCGTCCGCCGACGCCACCGCCATCGCGGCCAAGCCTCCGCCGGCAGCGCCCATCAACGAGCCACTGTCGGTCTCAGATTCGGCTTTCGCCGCGAGCTCTGCCTTGGCCTGTTCAGCCTCGGCAAGTGCAGCGTCGGCGGTCGCCTGGGTGGCTTCCGCTTTCGCTTGTGCGTCTGCCATCGCCCCTTCGGCCTCTTCGACGAGCGTTTTC
Source organism: uncultured Pirellulaceae bacterium (assembly GCA_964558755.1). Classification (GTDB taxonomy): domain Bacteria; phylum Planctomycetota; class Planctomycetia; order Pirellulales; family Pirellulaceae; genus Mariniblastus. The sequence continues at coordinate 67,572 of CAZLFF010000004.1, read as the reverse complement.
GCTTGTTCGATCTCAGCCTGCCTCTCTTCCGCGACCGCAATCGCGTTCTGCTTTTCTTCCTCGGCTGTCGCCAATTCCGATCGCAAATGCTGCTCGACAGTCTTAACCGAATCCAATTCTTCCTGAATACTGGCGATCTGATCCGCTACCGAGTCGTGAGACTTTTGCTCAGCTTCAGCGGCTGCCAAGCTTTCTTGAGTCTTCGCGATCAAAGCATCTTTCTCTTGATTCTGGGATTCAAGTTCCGCGATGCGAGCGTTTAACTCGGATAATCTCGCACTTTCGGTCGTGGTTACGGCCACGAGGCCCGCCGCGGCAGCGGCACCCGTGGCGGCAATGCCGATGCTGTCGTCTGCCTCTTGCTCATCGGCCTGCGGAGTCGCTGTTGCTTCCGACTCGGGTTGAACAAGGTCGTCCAAGAATTGATCTTCGAGCAACGGTAGCTCGTCTTGAAGAGCCGCCATAGCCAATGGCTCAACTTGGACATCCAACTCGCCTTCTGCGTGACAGGCCGGATCGCCAGCCACTTCGGTGACGACCGCATCACTTGAGTCGGCTCCGTTTGGACCTGATTCGACTACTAGTTCCTCATCGTCGTCCCACATGGCGGTGAAGCTATCGGAGTCCGGATCCGAATCTGCAAGGGTATCCACTTCTCCAATCGCATCGTGAGACACGGCTGCCGTTTCCACTGGCTCGGCAAACATGTCGGCGTCTGAGGGCCCTGAGTCGATGTCCGCAACAGGTTTGTCAATCACATCATCCTGAACCGACGGGGCTTGCGAGCCGGTCGTGGTCGCGTCGATCGCAGCGGCGACTTCGGGCTCGTCACCCGCCAAATCGAAGTCGTAACCAGCGTCCGAGTCGTCATCGAACATCCCAAAGTCATCATCATCGTCGTCGTTCGCCGAAGCCTTGGCCGCCAAGAAGTCTAGCTCATCGTCAGCATCTGGCGTTATCGTCGCGACGGTCGAGAACTCGTCCTCAAGCTCGTCAGACGTCGTAACGTTCAGTGATGGCTGGGCCACCTCTGACTCTAAAGAATCAGACGTGTTCTCTAGGGCAACCGCGACCAAGCTTTCGCTCGCGTCATCACCCGCCGGTGCGTCCCCAGTTTTGCGATTCTTTTTCTTTTTGAATAACCGGCTGAACCATGATCCGCCCGCCGTCGCGGCCCCCGCAACCGCTGCCGTTGTGGCTGTGGTCGCAATCGCCGATTTTTCATCTGTGTCCTCAAACGCATCTTCGACCGTAGCCTCGCCTAAAGCCGCCGTTGCGACGGGCTGGGTGGCCAGCTCTTCGTCTTCCTCGAAGTCAAAACCGGCATCAGAATCGTCGTCAAAGAAGTCTAGGTCCTCATCATCTTCGACTTGCGATTCCGGATGAGTCAAATCGAATTCGGTGGCATCAGATTCGGCCTGAGCACCGACCGGCGTTACAACGTCGTCGTCCTCGGAGAAATCAAATTCATCTTCGCTGTCATCAAAACTAACTTCCGTCTCATCATTCGTTGCGGAAACAGGTTCTAACATCGGTGCGGTGCCAACAGATGGCGAGACCTCAAGATTTGGTGAATCCTCCTCGTCATCGAAAAAGTCGAAGTCGTCTTCTTCGAGAGACGCGGACTCCGCGACCGCCGAAACTGGTGTCGAGACCACCCCCACCGATGACTCGTCCGCCGCCATTAGCGATTCGTTAGCCAACGAGTCCAAGTCGTCAGCCGGTGATGCGACATTGCGCGGAGCGTTTCGTTTCCTAAATCGACCGCGAACGTCAGGTGCGTCAGGGTCGGCGAGTTTAGGACCGCGGTAACGATACCGCTCTAATTCATTGGCCGAACTGCTGCCTGTGATCCATCGGAATAGGCCGAGAGCAACCAGCGTTAGAATGGCGATAGGAACCGCAAGCCAGTATCCGTAAGTGCTCAAGTCGAGTGCATTAAAGCCTTCATCCGCGGCAACGGCAGGGCGGGGCACCACCACCGTCCGAATCTCCCGGGTTTCGGCCGGAGCAACTTCGCTTCCGCTGGGTGTTAAGACCTTTGATTCGGTAGTAGAACCCATTGACTCGTCGGCAGATGTTTCCGTACTGGTCGCAGAATGGGTGTCCGGTGGTAGGCTGTCGACCACGGGTGGAGAAGCTTCATCTTGGTCAGCCGGCTTGGGATCATTGAGCACTCCCAAGTTGGGATTCTCTAAGCCGGGCGGTTTCGCTTGACCAGCCGAGCTGATGCCCTCGGGGGTGACCGGCGAGGCAGCTGCGGTGTCAGACGTGTTCACCGATCCGCGTACTCCTTCGTTCGCAAACTCCGGAAATCCATCGTCGGCAGTAGCGACTTGTTCCGGTCTCGTGGACGGTCCAAAAATGCCATCCAATTCGTCTTCGAGTTGGGTAAAAGCTTGCGCGGATTGCGGGACGGGTTTCATCGTGATAACTCTCTCAATTTTGGTCGATTCGTCTTCGCCTATCAACGAATGGGCCCCATTGTATCCTATCCCGGTCCATTTTTAGCCGGTCTTTCAGCAATCAAAACAGGCTTTTTGCGAGGCCCTACGGCCCAACATCTGCAATCGGCAAAGCTTGACTGATCGTCGCCGACGTGTGGCCCAGCACCCGGCAGATCGCGTCGAAACAGCTTCAATCGCGCTCGCTCCTAGTTGAAAAGCATCGGCGATTCGGGCAATATATCGTGCGGGAGGGATACCGTTGGGCATGCCGCCACGACCACGATTGAACAGGACGCGTTTTGAAAGAACCACTCGTTAGCTTTACCGATTTTGACCCCAATAACGTGATCGTTGATCGCGACGGAATCGCTGCGGTCAACCCTCACCGCCATGAGCTAGCATTGCTCGATGGAATCCTCAGCAGCACCGAGGACAGCGCGGTGGGCTTTATCGACATCGCGCCGGATATGTTTTGGGTCAGGGGCCATTTCCCCAACCGCCCACTGATGCCGGGTGTCCTCATGTGCGAATGTGCGGCTCAGCTGTCATCGTACTTTGCGGTTTCCACTGGCATGGTGGATAAGAACTACGTCGTGGGGCTTGGTGGTCTAGACAATATCCGTTTCCGCGGCCCGGTCGTCCCGGGGGACCGCCTGTTGCTGATGCTCAAACGAGGCAAAGTTCGCAAGAACCGAATGTTCACCGCTGACTTTCAAGCCTACGTCGAGCAAAACTTGGTGGCCGAAGGCTCAATCCGCGGCGTCGCGTTGGGTGAAGAGTAGGCCGACGCTCTCTTCAAACGTGGGCTACTGGACGACGTATTCCAAAAGAGTGTCGCCATCATCGTGTTGGCCGATCTCCGTAAAGCCAAGCTTGACGTAGAGTGCTGACGCCGCGTGGTTGCTAGGTTTGTGCATCGTTCTGATTCGTTTTCCACCCATCCGAGCGATTTCACGCATCGCGATCTTCATTGCTTCTTCCGCGTAGCCGCGACGTTGATGCGATTTATCGATCATTAAACGAAAGATCCAATACAGCGTTCGGTCCTCCGGTTCGTTTTCGTGGCAGTACGCGAGCATCCCAACCAGCGTGTCGTCGCTGTCAATCGCACGAAGTCGGTAGTGCGTTTCGAATTTCGATTCGGCGATCGTTGCCACGTTGCTCGCAACATAGCCGACCTGGTGATCTTGAAGGGAAAGACGAATACACCGCCGCCAGTTTTCGGAGGTGACATCCTTAAGAGTCAGCATTTAAGACCTCCTAAAAATTACTGAAACTGCACTACCCCAGCGACCACACGTCTCGCCACGCACAGCCGGCCCACGACCAACCGACGCCAAAGCCAACCATCAGATGCTGTTGCTCGGCCGACAATTCACCGTCTCGCCGCAATTGGTCGATCAGGATTGGCAAGGTCGAAGAAACCGTATTGCCCACGCGATCCAGGCGGATGGGCAAGCGCTCCGGCGCGATGTTTAGTACTTGGATCAACTGTTCGAGCATTTTTCGCGTCGCTTGGTGGAACAGCAGTGTTCCTGAAGCCTCCATCGTGGTGCCAGCTGCGGCCAAAATCTGATCGACCAAGTCCGGCACTTTTCCGACGGTGAAATTGATCAGGCTTGGTCCGTCCATGTATAGATCGCTCTTCCATCGTTTTTTGTGCCGAGGGCGAATCGCGTCCTCATCCGGTCGAAACCCGCACCGCGCTGCCAGCAGCGTATCCCCGCCGGAGCCATCGGTGCCGAACCGAAAACCGGTTAGCGAAGGCACGTCGCTTGTTTCAATTAGCGTCGCAGCCGCCGCATCACCAAAGATCGTGCGCAGACTGCGATCGGCTGGATCGATTAGCTTGGTGTAGGTTTCGGCCGTGATGAATAGAATTCGCTTCGCCGAGCCTGAGCGGATCAAACCCTCGGCCATCGACAGCCCGTACACGAACCCGCTGCAACCGAGGTTGAAATCAAACGCCCCAACACTGGTGGGGATACCCAAGCGATCTTGGATCAAGCACGCGGTGGTCGGCAACGCGTAATCAGGTGTTTGCGTGCAAAGCATCAAGAAATCAATCGACGAACGATCGATATCATATTCCTCGAACAGCCGCTCGGCTGCGGCCACCCCAAGATCAGAACTGCACTCGTTGGGCGCAGCAACGTGACGCTGGAGGATGCCGGTTTTCTGGGCGATCAGATCCATGTTCCAACGCGGGTACTCGGCCTGCAAGTCCGCGTTGGTTTCAATTTTCTCGGGCAGGTGAACCGCGATCGGCCCGATGGACGCATAGCAATCAGATTTCACAGAAGCTCGGGCCCTCGCCCGCATGCCGGGCATTAGGTAACGAATCGCATCCCTGGTTCAAAAACCACAGTTAGCTAGATTACCAAAATGGACCTCGGTCGCGAAGGCGAGCAACCCCACGAACCGAACGCCAACGAATGTCAAACCGAGCCCCAACAAGCCGTATTTAGAACGGCATGCTGATCTCCATGTCGTAGGGATCACGCAATCCCTCGCCCAAACGCTTCAACGCCTCGGTCTCGATTTGACGTACTCGCTCGCGAGTCAGACCCAGCATCTCGCCGATTTCTTTCAGCGTCCGCGGCTCGGTGTTCTCAAGGCCAAATCGCATTTTCAGCACGCTGGCCTCGCGTTCGTCCAAATCCTGCATCATCGATTGGATGTGCTTCATGACATCGTTCTCGAGCAGTTCATCAGCCGGGCTCCGCGTTCGCTCGTCCATCACCATCTCGCTGAGCGACCAACCCGAATCCGCTTGATCGGTTTGCGGGGTGCTGTTGTAGATTTGAATGGCTTTTTTGATGATTGGCAGCTTCCGCTTCGGCAGCCCCAGCAATCGGGCGACTTCTTCTGGTGTCGGGTTGCGCCGAAGCTCGTCCGTTAGTCGGACCGTCGCCCGCCGCCACTTCGAGAGCAGTTCCACCATGTATGCCGGAATGCGAATCGTTTTCGCGCTGTTGATCAACGCTCGCTTGATCGACTGCTTGATCCAATAGCTGGCGTAGGTGCTAAAGCGAGTTCCCACATTTGGGTCGAAGCCCTCGACGGCTCGTAACAGTCCGAGGTTGCCTTCCTCGATCAGATCCTGCAAACCCAATCCCTTGCCGCTGTAGCCGCGAGCAATATTGACAACCAGTCGCAGGTTGGCTCGCACCATCCGATCGCGGGCTTCGACATCGCCAACGGCGATCTGACGAGCCAGCATTTTCTCCTCGTCGGCGGTCAACAAAGCAGTTTCGTTGATCTCACGTAAGTAGGTCTCAAGGGGCGATTGAAGTGCGCTGCCAGTTCGCTTGGTGCGTGACCGCTTAAGTTCAGAGAGATCGGCCTGGTCGGCTTCGTTGCGTTCTTGATCGTTGAGCATGAAAGTGTTGCCAAGTTGGTTGTAGGATGGAGGGGTGTGCTGATGAGTATCGACGCAAGCTAGCAAACTCTACACGTCCGGTAAACTTTGCTGGTTTCCAGCGAGTACCCGACGTGTAACGATTGCAACACTTATCGCAACGGTCGCGCAACACTGTCTTTGTAACGCAACAGTGTTGCGAAAGATAAACGCTCGATGCCGCGATTTAGAATCGGGTTGTAGTGGCTGAATCGAACAAGCGGCCAGTTGCTCAGCGGCCGTCCCGCTGCGGTGCGTCTATTGAGAGTTACATCGTCTACGCTAAAATCTGGTCCGACCTGAACTACCGCAGCCCTTAAAAAGGCGAAAAGGAAACCGACTATGCAACGCCCTAAACTTCTCGTGATCGCTTGTTTACTAACGATCATTTCAAATTCGGTGATGGCTCAACAAACAACGCCTGCCGTAAAAAAAGACCCGGCCGTTTCTGAGGCGGTTAGCAAGATCGACGCGGTGGCAAATGCCGGTCCGTTTCAGCCGAACTGGAATTCGCTAGAGCAATATGAAATTCCGCAGTGGTATAAAGACGCAAAGTTCGGCGTTTTCATTCACTGGGGGCCGTACAGTGTGCCGGCCTACGGCAGTGAGTGGTATCCGCGCATGATGTATATCGATCAAGACCGGCGCGGGGAGAACATGTTTGACCATCACGTCAAAACGTTTGGGCCCCAGAAAGAGTTTGGCTACAAGGACTTCATTCCGATGTTCAAAGCCGAATCGTTCGACGCGGTCGAGTGGGCCAAGCTGTTTAAGCAAGCGGGGTTTCGCTATGTCGTCCCGGTCGCAGAACACCATGACGGTTTCCCAATGTACGACTGCTCGTTTACCGAATGGAACGCGGTCAAGATGGGCCCCAAACGCGATGTCGTTCAGGAACTTGCTGACGCCTGCCGAGCCGAAGGGCTGCATTTCGGCGTTAGCAGCCACCGCGCGTTCAACTGGATGTACTACTTTCGTGACGAATCGTATGACAACGTGGATCCAAGATTCGAAGGTTTGTACGGCCGAGCGATGCCGCACATGTTTGAGAAAAAATCGATCAAGTACAAAGACAATTTCACTCCTCAGGATCAAGCGTTCAAAGACGACTGGCTGGCACGAACCTGCGAGTTGGTGGACAAGTACGATCCTGAACTGGTCTGGTTCGACTTTGGGATCTCCCCCGATCGCCACGCGCCTCACGACAAGAATCACTTCGCTGAGCACCTGCAACGTTTCGCGGCCTATTACTACAACACCACGTCCAAAGCGGACGGTGATATTGGCGTCATCAATTACAAATGGAACGCCTTCCCCGAGGCCGCCGCGGTCTACGATAAAGAGCGTTCAAAAATGGCAGAAATCCGCTCACGATTTTGGCAAACTGACACGGCGGTCTCCAAAAGCTCTTGGGGCTACACTCAAGACCCACAGTACAAATCTCCCGATCGTCTGGTCGATGACCTGGTCGATATCGTTTCCAAGAACGGTTGTCTGTTGCTGAATGTCGGCCCCAAGGCGGACGGAACAATTCCGCAAGGTGACCAAGATGTGCTGTTGGCAATGGGCCGCTGGCTGAAAACCAACGGAGAATCGATCTACGGCGCGACGCATTGGAAAGTTTTTGGCGAAGGACCGACGGGCGTCTCCACCGGCCACGTTTCCGAAGCCAAAGACAAACCTTTTACCTCGCAAGACATTCGTTTCACCACCAAAGACGGCGTTGTTTACGCAACGATTCTGCACTGGCCGGAGGACAACATTGCTCGTATCAAAACCTTGGCCAGTGGCAGCGAACATTGGCCCGGAGCGATTAACTCGATCGAGCTGATCGGCTGCGATGAAAAAATCACGTGGAACCGCACGGAGAAATCGCTCGACGTCCAACTGCCCGCAACCCAAACCGGTGAGTTCGCCTACGTGCTTCGCGTGAAGTAAAGCACGGCACGCGAACCCGCGAGGTTTCATCCAATCACGGACGCGACGTCGCTAAGCTGCGTGCCCTTTTTCGCAAACGCGCGTTTGACGTACGCAAAGCCAACGGTTGCGTTGGCTTTGGGGGACCACGTGAGGGAAGTGATTCGTCCGACCTTCTTGCCGTCGATTGCAATCTCCGTGCCCGCCGTTGCCGCGACGTCTGAGTCGGATGAAAATTCGACTCGGACGAGCAACTGATTAACCCGACCGAGCGCGTCGAGTCGGGCGACGGTTTCCTGACCTAGATAACAGCCCTTATTAAAAGAGATTGCTTTGTCGTCTCGTTGAAGTTCCTGAGGCAGGTTCGTTTCGTCGGCTTCGCTGCCCGACCACGGCGTGGCTGCTTCCACGCGAGCGGACTGCAGAACCTCACTCGAACAAGGTGCGATCCCGGCGCTTTCCAGTTTCTGCGTGAACGTTTCGGTTTGACTGCCGCCGCACGCGAACCAGTGACCGAATCCAGCGATCTCAATGTTGGCCGTCCCGATCGAATGGTCGGCCGAGTGTTGACAGCGGTTTAGTTCGTTGGCAGTCCCGCCGACGGCATCGGTCGCCGCCGCAGTCCTAGCAAAAAACTGATCGACTCGGTCGCTCAAGTCCTTCAGCTGCACGTCCTCGCGAATCAGGTAACGGTCCAAGTGCTCGATTACGACCGCCGCCTGCCCACGCCCAGCACCCAGCAGCCAGATTGCGTCTTCGAACGCCAGCACGTTGACCAGCGCTAGGGTTTTGCCTTTAGGGTTGAGAATGAAGGCTTCGGAGCAATGCCCAATCGGCAACCCTTTCATATCCTGCGTGCAAAAATTGTGCAGAAAGACGTGTCGATCACTGCCGGTCAGCTGCACAATAAAGTGATCGGTCAACCGAGCGTAAGCTTGGCCGGCCTCGAATGCCTCGTACTCACTCTGCTGAGATTCACTCCACATCGCCGACGGCCTCCGGGGTGGCAACACGAACACGATGAGCGTCTCGTAGAACGAGGCACGATTCGCTGGATTCGGTGACGCGATTGATTTCAGCGGTCGTTTCTAGCACGCTCAGGCCTAAATCTTCGACCGCCGAGCGTGACAACTGCGAGCGTAAGAAGACCGGATGATCTTTCAGGATGCTGGCGACGTGTTGCAGCTGCTTCGATAGTTTTGTGGGAATCGTTTCCTCAAACCGAGCCTGACATGCTTTGCGAGTTGCTCGATCAGCAGTCATCGATAGCTCGGACCAGACCACGATCGGAGCGTCTGCCTTCGTGAGCTGACTGGCTTGAACCAACGCAGCGGCAAAGTCCTTCCATGTCTGAGCAAACGGGCGCGATTCGATCGTCACGACCGCCGCGTCAAACGAACCATCGGTTTCGACCGCCCATCGTTCGCTTGCCCTGCGTCGCGCGGTCAGGATCGCGTCCTGCCGGGTGCCACACACGACCTCCGCAATCTGATCGCGCGGCAGCGTCACGAGCTGGATCTCAAAAAACGCCCCAAGCGTGTTGTTCGCAAGGTCTGCTTCTTCCAGCTGAGCCACGATCGGCGCGGCGTTCGTGCCGAAGCGTTCGACCGCGGCGGCGGACCCAAAGGTTGGGTACAGGCAATCAGCGACCGCATTCGGATCGTTTGCCGGGCAGCCAACTGGAATCACGACATCCGCATCCACAAGCACTCGGTTCATGTGTACGGGGTCACCGCCCTCGTTGGCAACCAAATAAGCCAGCCCGGCCGCGTTGTCCGGATCGTGGACCTGACAAGCGATCGAATGGAACTCACGCTGCAGCGGAAAAATGGGTGGAGGCGACGGTTCGTCTTGGCCCTCAGGTGCCACCGCACGATAATCCGCCGGCTTTAGGGCGAATTCGTCTGCCAGCGAACCGGGCAGCACAACCGTGATGTCCGTGGGCTCGATGTTGATGGTCAGCAATTGATCAAGCAAACTGTTGAGCACTTCCGCAGGCCGCGGCAAGTCATGCTGGAGCGCGATTGCGATCGTATCGCCCGGGAACAACGATTCACTTAGCGGCGGATAGTGCAGCGGCGAGGCTACCGAATCGGCCAATAGCTGTCGAAAAGGCTGGACGTTCTCGTTCAGGTTGGCCTGAACGCGGACGAACCGATCGGCTTCAAGCGATGCCAAAGGGTCGCCAGAATCGGCGGATTGAGTTTGCTCGGACATCGCACTAGGCAAAAAGAGTCAGTGAATTGGTTTCAGAATTGCACCAGCATAACGTTTGACCTCTCGACCTTCTACCTTCGCTGCATCAGTGACGATCGCTTTGGGAGCGAGGTTTGTGTTTACGCGACGCCAGTTGTTGGGTCTAATTTGTCGCAGACAAAACAGCTTTGAGATTCCAGTGCCCCATCGCCAGTCGGCGACTCGGGTGCTCGGCCGACAGTTGGACAAAAGATGGATCGAATAAAAACCAGCGGCCTCGCCATTTTGATCGCAGCGGTCGGCTTGTGCCTTGGCTGCCAGCCACCCGCAGAACCGGCCGGTTCTTCAGGCAGCGGCAATCCCGATTCGAATACGTCGTTCATCAACGACGGTGTCTCCGCCGAGCAGATTCTAACTGCTCTACGGTCCGTATACGCCAATGCGAGAACCTACCAAGACGAGGGAACGCTACTGCTTAGCTACCGCAAAGACGGCCTGCGAGTGCAGGAGCCGCAGCGGTTTTCTACGACTTGGGCCAAGGATCCAGCCACGGGCAACCAGAGATTGGCCAGCGAAATCTTTGGAGCCCAACTCACCGCCGACGGACAAAGGCTTGACTGTTACATTTTCGATATCGAAACCGGCAACTTGGACGGTCAGCGAATGGTGGTGCCTTACCAAGCCGGCCAACTCCCGCTCCCGGCTACGTTCGCGGACCCAATCGGTCGCGTGTTCCTGGGTGGCTTTTCCGAGCTTCCGCTCAACGAAACCGACGCCACCCTGCGTGATCGGCTGGTCCCCGCGCCGATCGGATTGCTGACCGGCCAGTTGAAATGCGAGTGGCTACATTCGCCGGCGGGAATTGAGCGACTGCCAGATCAGACGTTAGACGGACAAGTATGTTACGTTATTCGTTCGCTGGCCTCGAACATGGGTTGTGACCTATGGATCAATCAATCGACGGGGTTACTGGTTCAAATGAGCCTGCCGCTGCGGTTGCTCGATCCAAAAGTCATGGCGGCTGATGCGATTTCCGAACTGCAGCTGTTGGCTCAATTCAAAAACGCAGCCCTTGACGCACCGATCAATGATCAGCCTTTTACACTTCAACCGATCAAAGATTCAAAGCCCGTTGGCGCCTTCGTCGCTTTGCCGGCTGCGCTGGCGGTCGAGTCGATCGGTCAGTCGGCGGACGGGTTGCGGTTGATTCAGCCTGACGGAAAGCCGGTCGATCACCTGCACTTCGACGGGCGACCGACGACCCTGCTGTGGCTGGGCGGAGATAATTCCTACCCCGCGGTCAACCTGCTGACCGAGCTGACCAAGCAATTCCCGGCGGACCAATGCAATTTTGGAATTGTGTATTCAGATGCCGAGCTGTCAGCAACGGCGGCTCAGCCGTACCGTGTTCGACCCGAGTTTACCGCCGCAACGGCCAGCACTAATGTGCCGCTGTTCTACGACCCGCAGCTGAATGCCAGTATGACACTGGCTGTCCGAGAAATTCCTGCCGTTGTTCTGTTGGACGGAAATTCAAAAATTCAATTCGCCACCTCGACCAACCTCCCAACGTGGTCCACAGATCTTTCCGCCGCGATCCGACGCGTTGCGGGTGGCGACGATATTGCGACCGAGATGCTGACCGAGTATCAGGCGTTGATGACGCGCTACAACAGTCAGTTGGTGAAGTACGACGCTCGTTCACACTTGCCCCCGGCCCTGCGCGGTAAATCAGCCGCGCAGACCGATGCAACGAGTTCAACGACCGCGTTGCCCAAGCGAACTAGCGCGGCTCGTTTGCGTCCGCGACGTGTTTGGCGAAGTGACGATTTTAAACAGGCGGGAAACATCGCGGTCGTCGCCGGAAGCAATCCTGAGATCATCGTGCTCGACGGAACTCGGACCGTCGTTCGTTTAAGTGGCGACGGATCGATCCTCAGCCGGAAGCAGCTGGACCTGCCGGACGGTGTTGGCGTGACGAAGCTGCGAATCGGGGCGGGCGGACAGCAGCGGGTTGCGTTCGCCTCTTTCGGCAAAGGTGTTTTCGTGTTTGATCAGGACTGGGAACCCGTCGCCGAAGCGTTCGCCGCCGCGGGTGTTGACGCGGCCCAAGTCATCGACGTCAACGCGGCGGACTTGCAACAAGATGGAACGCAATTGGTAATCGCCACCAAAAATCGGGGCGTCATCGCAACCCAGATCGATGGTGTATCCGCTCGACCGACGAAGATCATGCAGGGCATGGCAAGCTCTATCGTGGCTGTTCCGACTGGCGTTGCCGCGATCGTCAACGGTCGATTGCATCTGGGGGGGCGTCCTGCGGACACCGATTCGCCCAAGCCCTCGGACACAATGCGGCTGGACCGTATTGCCTATCGACCCGCTGGCAATGCTCGAACGACGGGCTTGCTCTTGGTCACGGCGCTTTCCCAAGCTCAACGTTGGCAATTGCTGGCTCATGCCTCCGACGGGTCGGCGGTCAAATGGAGGGCACCGATTGGGTCCCAGTTCTTCGAATCATTTATTGACCCGATCGCGATAGCCGCGCCGCGGGCTTCTTCGATTCCGAACCCGACCGAAATCGCATGCGCTGTGGCTTGCAATGAGCGGGCGATTCACTTGTTTGACAGCGACGGGCGATGGCTGGCCGACGTTCCGTTGGGCGGCTCGCCGCGTGGGGTGGCTCTGCACAATGCCGATAGCGAAACACGTCTTCTTGTGTCGCTGGACGAGGCCGTCGAATGCTGGGCGTTTGAGTAGTCGACCGACTGGCGAATAACAATTAGACTTTCGGTTTTCTTCCGCAACACGCAACACTGCCAGCCGATCGAAAACGTTCATGACCTCTCAAGCTTCCGCAAAAGAATTTCACATCGTTGTTTTGGGCGGTGACGGTATCGGCCCCGAAGTCACGGCTCAGGCGACCCGTTTGTTGAACGAGATTCAACCTCACCTCGATGGCGTTTCGTTTCGCTTGGACGAACATTCGGTGGGCGTGGGCGAGTACCTTCGCAGCGGACAAGGCCTGCCGGATTCAACTTTCGCAGCTTGTCAGCAAAGCGACGCGATTTTGCTTGGTGCGATGGGGCTTCCGAACGTTCGCTACCCCAACGGTACCGAAATCTCGCCGCAGATCGAATTGCGAGAGCGGTTGGAGCTGTTTGGCGGTGTGCGTCCGATCCGTTTGTTTCACCAAACCGATACACCGCTAAAAGAATACGGTCCGGGCGGGTTCGATTTTGTGCTGGTTCGCGAGAGCACGGAAGGTCTGTTCAGCGGTCGCGGTGGCAAGACGGACAAAGAAGCAGGTGAAGCAACCAACGTGATGAAGATCACACGCCGTGGCGCTGAGCGTGTGACTCGGTTGGCGTTCGAACTGGCTCGCAAGCGTGGTGCCAACGGCGGTCAGAAAAAGGTCACGCTGATCGACAAAGCCAACGTCCTCTCGGCGCTGTTTTACTTTCGTGAGATCTTTGACGAGGTCGCGGCCGAGTTCCCCGACATCACCGCCGAACACATGTACGTTGACGCCAGTGCCTTGTTTATGGTGCGTAAGCCAGAGTCCTTTGACGTGATGGTCACCGAGAACATGTTCGGGGACATTTTGTCTGACTTGGCCGCAGGTTTGGTCGGCGGCATGGGCATGGCTCCATCGGGCGACGTTGGCTCCAACGCCGCGGTTTTTCAACCATCCCACGGCTCCGCGCCAGACATTGCAGGACAAGGAATCGCCAACCCGATCGCCATGATTCTCTCGACCGCCATGATGCTCGAGTGGCTCGATCACGAACAGACACGCCGCGCCGCCACGGCGCTTAACGACGCGGTCGCGACCGTCTTGGCCAACCCAGATCATCGTACCCCCGACATGGGCGGCGACATGACGACCGAGCAGATGACCGACCTGATTTCAAATGCGTTGCAGCTGTAGCGAGCCCGTTATCTCCTTGAGTCAGCCTGTACCGATAATCCCTAAATTCGAGTAACCACCATGCCCGTTCGCTACCTGCTGGTTCTGTTGACTTTCTGTTTGTCGCTGCTGCTGTACGTCGATCGTGCTTGCATCGCGGTCGCCAAAGACGACGTCATGGGTGATTTTAACTTGACGTCTGGTCAGTGGGGCTGGGCGATGGCCATTTTTACGCTCGGCTATGCCCTCGCTCAAACACCCACCGGAACGCTGGCCGATCGGTCCGGCCCACGCGTCATGCTTAGCGTTGTCGTGTTCCTGTGGTCGGTGATGACCGCGGTCACCGGCGCGGTGACGAATTTCTTCAGCCTGATGGTTGCCCGGTTTATCTTTGGTGCGACCGAGGCCGGGGCGTTTCCCGGGCTGGCGCGGGCGAGTCTCAGTTGGTACCCCGTTCGCGAACGCGGTTTGGTCACCGGTATCAATTTTTCAGCGTCGCGATTGGGTGCCGCGTTGGCGATGCCGCTGATGACCGCATTGATTGCGTGGAACGGTTGGCGGTTCGCTTTTTACACGCTGGGTTGCGTCGGCGTTGTGTTTGCCGTGGTCTGGTTTCTGTGTTATCGCAACGAGCCGTCGCAACATCCGCTCGTGTCCAAGGAAGAAAACGACTACATCGTCGCGAATCGGCAAAAGGTCTCTCAAAACGCCGCGGCAACCATCCGGTTCGGCGAGATCATTCGCAGCAAGTCCGTGTGGCTGGCGATGATGCAGTATTTTTGCAGCAATTTCACGTTCTTCTTTTGCCTGACTTGGCTGTTTCCATATTTGAAAGACACATACGAGCTAACACCCGTTAACGCAAGCTTGTTGTGCGCCCTACCGTTCATCGGCGGCGCGATTGGGAACTGGTTTTCTGGTTGGCTGGTTGATTTTTTGTTCGTCCGGTGCGGCCTCAATTTTTCGCGGCGTGTCCCCGCGATTGTCGGCTTTGCACTCGCCGCGATCGGCATGTACGGCAGTCTGCAGATGACAGACGCAAGCAGCACCATCGCGTTGCTAACGCTGGCTGTTTTCGGAGCCGACATGACGCTTAGTCCGTCTTGGTCCTACTGCGTTGATATCGGCGGCAAAAGCGCCGGCGCGGTTTCCGGGACGATGAACATGGCTGGGAACATCGGTGCTTTCACCACCGCGATCGCCTATCCATACCTCAAGCAATGGTATGCCAGCCCTGAACCGTTTTTCTATCTGGCCGCAGGGCTGAATATTGTCGCAATCGTGACATGGATGTTTATGCGAGCCGAGCGTCCGTTGCGGCAACCGGACGCCGCAAACCAAAGCGCCTCCAATGCCAACGAAGGTGACCAATGATTGATCGAAACGACCGCGTTTTGCGTGGTGCCGTCATCGGTGTTGGCTATTTTAGCCATTTCCACTTCGATGCCTGGCGTCGGATCGAGAACGTCGACATCGTTGCCGTCTGTGATCTTGACGAACAGAAAGCGAACGCGGTGGCGGCTGAGTTTGGAGTCGAGAAAACGTTCACCGAGTTTCGACAAATGCTGGACTCGTGCGAGCTGGATTTTGTGGACGTTGTCACTCGCCCGGATTCTCACCTAGCGATTGCGACCGAGATCGCCGCCAGAGGTATCGCGATCATCTGTCAAAAACCGATCGCCCCGACCGTCACCGAGGCAACTCAGCTGGTTAACGTGGCGAAAGACGCTGGCGTCCCGCTGATGATCCACGAGAACTTTCGGTTCCAACCATGGTATCGCGAGATTAAACAGTTGCTCAACGATCGGCGAATCGGCGATCGATTGCACACGATCTCGTTCCGCAACCGCGCGGGGGACGGGCACGGCGCCGATGCTTACCTCGCCCGGCAACCGTACTTCCAAACGATGGAAAATTTTTTGATCTTCGAGGCCGGCATTCACACGATTGACACGTATCGATACTTGGCCGGAGAAATCGATCGCGTCTGGTGCAGCACGCGGAAGCTCAATCCAGTGATCGCAGGCGAAGATGCCGCCATGGCGATTTTTGATTTCACTGGCGGCGGACAGGGGTTTTATGATGCAAACCGTTTCAACGAATCAACTGCCGATAATCCGCGGTACACGTTTGGTGAAATGCTAGTCGAATGCAACGGCGGCTCGATCCGTTTGTACGACGACGGGCGGCTCACGGTGCAGGAACTGAAGAAAGCAGAAGTCGACCACGCCTACAAACCATCGACCCATGGTTTCGCGGGCGACTGCGTGTTGGCAACCCAGCAGCATTTCGTGGATGGCCTGTTGGCTGAGCGCCATTCGTTCGAGACCGACGGGCCCTCGTACCTGAAAAGTATCGCCGTCCAAGAAGCCATGTATCGCTCCGCCGATTCGGGAAGCTGGGAAGTTCCTTCGCTAGAGGGATCGAAGGAATGAGCGACGTTCCGTCCGAGCCCCAGCTGCCCGAGGACGCGATCACGGATCTCGTCGCCGCCTTCTATCGCCGCGTTCGCACGGACGACTTGATCGGGCCGATGTACCCAGACAACGATTGGGAGGGCGCGGAACGTCGCCTGCGCGATTTTTTGGTTTTCCGGTTCGGCGGTTCCGATCACTACATCCAAGAACGCGGCCACCCACGCCTGCGCATGCGACACGCTCCGTTTAAGATTGGCGTCGCCGAACGCGATCGATGGCTCGAGCTCATGCAGGCGGCGATGGACGAGATTAACATCTCGCCGGATGTCTCGCTGAACCTGAAAGTGTTTTTCGAACAGGTCGCCGACTTCATGCGAAACCAGTAGCGGAAGCCGGTAGCTCCCGTCAAAACCGCCTGTTGCAATCGTAACGCGACCCGTGAGCGAGGGAGCTTGCAGGGCTGTCCCGCGCTCACGCGTCGGGTTGCGATTTGGTGGATAGGGGCGAAACGACACAACGCATTCGCGTTGGCTCGCAATCTGGGGTCCTCTTTTGCGGCCGTTTGATCAGCCATCCTCGTTAATTTTGCTGGTTAGGGCCGAGCAAAGCGGGAAGAAGCACTCGTGGCTAAAGAGACGACTTGCGGGCTGCCGAGAGCCTACGCTCGCCATTCTGGCTTGCTTGACCACATCCGCGTGAATAGAATCAGCTGGAATGAAACCGGTTTCGGCGGGCTGTTGCTCACTTGTTGCATGGTTTGCATTCTCCCCGCCCGTTCTTACATAACCTGAGGCAAACGGATGCCGCGAATACTGACGCCTTGCTCGCTGATCTTGATTGGATTGCTTTCACCACTAGCAACCAACGTCATCGCCGCTCAACCGCCGACTCGATCGGGCTACGACGTTGCATGGTACGACGAGTTTGATGGAAACGCGTTGGACACGAGTTTGTGGACGCCCTCCAACACGAGTGTGACCACGAACAACTCGCAACAAGACTATTTGCCCAGTCAGGTTTCCGTAAGTGGCGGCAATCTGACGATCCTCGCAGAGAACCGTCCTTCACGCGGGCGACCTTACCGCAGTGGTTTGATTAAGAGCACCGCATTGCAACAACACGGTCGGTGGGACATCCGAGCGAAATTACCAACCTCGACCGGCATGTGGCCCGCGATTTGGTTGCTGAGCGACGCACCTTGGCCCAGCCAAGGTGAAATCGACATCATGGAGAACCGTGGCAATCAACCCTTGTTGACCAGCAGTGCGTTTCACTACGGGAACAACGGTAACGGGCAACCGTTCGAACATAATTTTTTGGTTCACGAGCAAACGTCAGTTCACGATGGCGTTGATCAAAACTACCACACGGATTTTCACACGTATTCGGTCGAGTGGGATCCAGAACAGATTCGTTTCTATGTCGATGACGTCCACCACTGGACGGTTCGAGACGATGATGTTGACGGTTTTTTGACGAACCAAGTCGGTCCGATGCGATTGATTATCAACAACGCGATCGGCGGCAACTTCTTGGACAACCCGGACTCGAGCACTGTATGGCCCCAGACGTTTGAGGTCGATTACGTACACGCGTACGAGCGAAACGCGCAGCCACGTGAGCTTTCGTTTGACAACGGTGGCTTTGAACAAAACAACGGATCGCTTGCCTCATGGACGAAGTTTGGCGATAGCATCAACAATGTAAGCTCGGGTAACGAGAAGATCGCCGATGGTAATGAGGCTCTCAAACTTTACGGCCAGTTCAACAATCAAACGAATTACTCGGGCATCACCCAAGGCCTGACCGTTTTGGGTGGCGACGAACTGACCGCCTCCGTGAAGTCACTAATCGCCTCGAACGATTCACTGAGCGGATCGGACAATGCGGTGTTCTTTAAGATTGACTATTTCAACACGCAACACGGTTTGTTTGGTTCCGACGAGTACGTTGGTTCCGACTCCATCACGATCGGGAACGCCCAAACAACTAATGATCAATGGCTTGACTGGGAGTTGAACTCGATCGTACCCGCCGATGCCGTTGAGGCCCGGATCGCGGTTGTGTTTGAGCAAAAGGACAACGCGGGCGGGTCGATTTTCGTGGATGACATCCAGTTTGCGATCGACAACGACATCTTGGGTGACTTCGACAATGACGGGGACGTCGATGCTGACGATGTTGATTTTTTCTCGACGTTACTTCGTCAGCCTGCAAGCGTCGACCCGAGGCTCGACCTAAACTCCGATGGTTTGATTACTTTGGCCGATCATGATTTCCACATCGAGAACTTGGCTCTGACGCCTGCTGGTGGTCCAACGTTAGTCGGTGATTTGAACTTTGACGGCATCGTTGACGTATTGTCCGACGCTTCACGATTGGTCAACAACCTCAACAGAACGTCGGGGGTTGGATACGCCGACGGAGACCTTGACGCCGATGGCAGGATCGACGTGCTGACTGACGCGGCCCGCTTGCTGAACAACTTGGGCCAGTCGGCTTCTGCTTCGGTTGCGACCTCCGCGGTTCCCGAACCTAGCAGCGGTCTAGTTTTGGGTTGGCTGTTGGCCATGGCTGGCTTGAGTCGTGCCAAGAGAACTCAGTGAGTAACGAGAGTCAATTGAGCTATAGGGCAATAGCCCCGGTTGAGAAAGCGTCGCGTTTCGCGGGGCGTTACGTTTTCCATTCAACCGGGGCTAACGCCTCATGAATTCAATGGACCGACAGTGACTGCGGATCATGCCTTGGTGAATCTCATCAGCTCAGCGGCAAGGGTGACCCGAGTGGTTTGAATGCCCTCCAAGCGGCGTTTTTCCGACTGCCGCACCGCGCGGTAGGTCATCGCCAGAGCGTCCGTAATCGCTTCGGGGCCGATTTCGATGTAGTGCGTCCACAGCGCTTGCTCGTGACAGGTCAAGCCGTGCTGCTGCATCTGGTCAATGATCGCGTCGCAACGATTGCGACGTGTTGCTGCCGTCTGTACGCGTTCCCGTAGCTCGATCAGATCTTCCTCGCCGGGCACCGCCGCAATGAAGTGGCCACCTGGCTTGAGCACGCGCGCGATCTCGGTGGCCGGTCTGCGTCCGAATAAGGAAATGACACAATCCACGCTCTGTTCCGCGGCCGGTAAGCCACGATCTGCATTGGCCAACACCCACGTGGCCGCCGGCCAACGCTGCACCGCCAAGCGGATCGCACGACGCGAGAGATCAATCCCGCAATAGCCGGTCGGAAATTCCCCAAACAGCGCCGGCCCAAAAGTGCCCTCGCCGCAGCCGAGATCCAGTATCCGAGGGACTTCGATCGCGGGTGATTTACTTTCGATCGCCAGCGACACCCATGGCCGCAAACTATCGATCAACCCGCCCGCGTAACCTCGCTCCAGCCAGCGATGACGCGCCAGAACGGCGTCGTCTGAATCACCGGGCGAAGCCGATTTTTTATCCTGCGGCTGGGTTAGATTCCAATGCCCGCCCTTGGCACGATCGAAATGATGACCAGCTTCACACGTCAGCCCACGATCGTTTGGGATCAACGGGTGAGAGCAATTTCGGACGGTGCAACGAAGTTGGAACATGGCAACATTGTAAATCGCGTCCCACCGCCGGCGTAAGTACGCGCTCGCGGTGGGTACGGATCCCGCTGTGTGCTCGGGCCAGGCTGTCTATCGCTGGCTAACCTTGATTCCCTCGCGGCTCGCTCCGCCATCTTTCAAATCGAAACGATCGAGATTCATCACTTTGCTCCAAGCCGCCACGAAGTCCGTCACGAATTTATCGCCCGCGTCTTCGCTGGCGTAGACCTCCGCGATCGCCCGCAACTGCGAGTTAGAACCGAACACGAGATCAACTGAACTGGCCGTCCACTTCACGTCACCCGACTCGCGGTCGAGTCCCTCAAATAAGTCATCGTTGCCTTTTGACTTGTTCCAGACGGTGTCCATGTCTAGCAAATTCTTAAAGAACCCGTTGTTCAGTTTCTCGTCACCGTCGTTCAGCAACCCCGGTCGAGCATCGCCCGAGGTTACGTTCAACGCTCTTAATCCGCCCACCAGCACCGTCATCTCTGGTGCAGAGAGGGTCAACAGATGAGCCCGGTCAACCAACAGCTCGGGCGTTGGGTGGCTTGATCCGTGGCCCGAAAAATTTCGGAAGCCGTCGGCCAAGGGCTCCAACGGAGCAAACGAAGCCGCGTCCGTTTGTTCAGCCGATGCGTCGGTTCGCCCCGGCGAGAACGGCACCTCGATGTCATGCCCTGCGTTCTTGGCGGCCGCTTCGACACCCGCACAACCCCCCAGCACAATCAAGTCAGCCAGTGAAACCTTTTTGTCTCCGACCTGCGAATCATTGAAATCGGCCTGCAACTCTTCTAGCTTCTCCAAGACCTTGTCCAATTGCTCTGGATCGTTGACCTTCCAATCTTTCTGTGGAGCCAAACGAATCCGAGCCCCGTTCGCCCCGCCGCGTTTGTCGGTGCAGCGGTAGGTCGAAGCCGACGCCCAAGCTGTGGTGACCAACTGCGGAATCGACAGCCCACTGTCTAGCAGCTTCTTTTTCAGTCCCGCAACATCATCGTCGTTGATCAAATCGTGGTCGACCGCCGGCACGGGATCTTGCCACAGTTGCGGTGGAGCGACCTCTGGCCCGAGCAAGCGGACCGCCGGGCCCATGTCACGGTGCGTCAGCTTGTACCAAGCCTTGGCGAATGCCAGCTCAAACGCTTCTGGGTTATCAAGAAACCGTTTCGAAATCGGGCCATAAATCGGATCGTGCTTGAGTGCCAGATCCGTTGTGAACATGATCGGGGCGTGAGTTTTCGATTCGTCGTGCGCGTCGGGAACGGTTCCCTCAGCGGCTCCGTCTTTGGGAACCCACTGCTGAGCACCCGCGGGACTTTTGGTGAGTTCCCATTCATGCTCGAACATATTCGTAAAGTAATCGTGCGACCACTCAGCCGGCGTCGACGTCCATGCGCCTTCCAGGCCGCTCGTGATCGTGTCGGCACCGTGGCCTTTTCCGTACTTGCTCAACCAGCCAAAACCTTGGGCTTCGATCGGCGCCCCTTCGGGCTCGGGCCCGACATTGCCTTCCGGGCTGGCCGCGCCGTGGGCCTTGCCGAACGTGTGGCCACCGGCGATCAATGCCACAGTTTCCTCGTCGTTCATCGCCATCCGCCCGAACGTTTCGCGGATGTCTTTCGCGGCTTTCAGTGGGTCCGGATCACCGTTGGGACCCTCCGGGTTCACGTAAATCAAGCCCATTTGAACCGCCGCCAGCGGACCCGCCAACTTTCGATCACCATGGTATCGCTTGTCACCCAACCACTCGGTTTCTGGGCCCCAGAAAATGTCATTTTGAGGTTCCCAGACGTCCTCGCGACCCCCGGCGAAACCGAACGTTTTGAATCCCATTGACTCCAGCGACACGTTACCTGCTAAAACCATCAAGTCGGCCCAAGAAATCTTCTGACCGTACTTTTGCTTGATCGGCCACAACAGGCGACGAGCCTTGTCGAGATTCCCGTTGTCCGGCCAGCTGTTCAACGGCGCGAAACGTTGTAGGCCATAGCTCGCACCGCCGCGACCGTCGCTGACGCGATAGGTTCCCGCGCTATGCCATGCCATGCGAATGAAAAACGGTCCATAATGGCCGTAGTCAGCCGGCCACCAATCCTGCGAGTCGGTCATTAACTCTTGCAAGTCTTTTTTTAACGCAGCCAAATCCAGCTTATGGAATTCTTGGGCGTAGTCGAATTCTTGCCCCAGCGGATTTCCCTTCCGCGAATTCTGGTGCAAGATCGAAAGGTTCAACTGGTTCGGCCACCAGTCACCGTTGGAATACGTTCCCGCCGCGGTCGCTAACTGAGCGCCACCGCCCATCACCGGACACTTGCTGATGTCCGCTGACTCTTTGTCGGGCGAATCGACCGCAAAGGCAGTCACCGCCGCACATAGCACGGCCAAACAAGTGACAAAACAAGAGAAGCTTCGGGAAATATTCATCGTTTTTTTACTCATCAAAAACAAAAATGTCTTAGAAAAAGTCAATGGGGCCGCGGCGGCAAAAGCAAGCTAGACGCAAGCATCAAGCCAAATCAAAGCGGTCCAAATTCATCACCTTTGTCCAAGCCGCCACAAAATCGTTGACGAACGCGTCCTTCGCATCGTCACAAGCGTAGGCCTCGGAGATCGCTCGGAGCTGGCTGTTGCTGCCAAAGACCAAATCAACGGAAGTCCCTGTCCATTTGACCTGACCACTCGCTCGGTCCTTGCCCTCGAACAAGTGTGTACACTCAGAATTTTGCTGCCACTCGACGCCCATGTCCAACAGATTGACAAAGAAGTCATTGGTCAGGGTCTCGGGACGTTCGGTGAGCACGCCCAGTTTGTACTGTTTGTGGTTGGCACCCAGCACTCGTAGGCCGCCGACCAAAACCGTCATCTCGGGTGCTGTCAGCGTCAACAGATGAGCCCGATCGATCAGCAGTGCTTCCGCTGATTCGCCCAGACCGTGCTGGCTGTAGTTTCGGAATCCGTCCGCAAGCGGTTCGAGGTGTCCACCCGATTCAACATCCGTCATGTCTTGAGTTGCGTCGGTGCGTCCCGGTGAGAACGGAACCGTCACGTCGTGCCCGGCGTCCTTGGCGGCTTTTTCGACTGCGGCACAACCGCCCAAGACAATCACGTCGGCCAGCGAGACTTTTTTCCCGCCTGACAGTGACCCGTTAAAGTCCGCCTGAACCTGCTCAAGCGCCTTCAAGGCAGCAGCCAACGCCTCGGGTTGATTGACCTCCCAGTCCTTTTGCGGTGCCAATCGCACGCGAGCACCATTTGCGCCACCGCGCTTGTCCGTGCCACGGAACGTTGCGGCAGATGCCCACGCTGTGGCGACCAATTGCGAAACGGACAAACCACAGTCCAATAGTTTTGTCTTGAGCGTTGCGATGTCCGCATCGTCAATCAGCTCGTGATCGACTTCCGGCACGGGATCCTGCCACAGCTGAACCGGCGCGACCTCTGGCCCAAGGCAGCAGGCGACCGGGCCCATGTCTCGGTGAGTCAACTTGTACCAGGCTTTGGCGAATGCTTCGGCGAATTCATCGGGGTTTTCGTAAAATCGCTTTGAGATCGGAGCGTAGGCCGGATCCTCTTTGAGCGCTAAGTCAGTCGTGAACATCATCGGCGCGTGCTTTTTTGATGCATCATGAGCATCGGGGACCGTCGCGACACCGCCGCCGTCCTTCGGAGCCCACTGGGTTGCTCCGCCGGGGCTTTGAACTTGCTCCCACTCGTAATTGAACATGTTCTCAAAGTAGTTATTGTCCCACTTTGCTGGTTCGGTCGTCCAAGCTCCTTCCAAGCCACTGGTGATGGTGTCCGCACCATTGCCAGAACCGAACTTGCTCGTCCAGCCAAAACCCTGCTCTTCCAAAGTCGCGCCTTCGGGTTCGGGTCCAACGTACTCGCCCGCGTCCGCCGCACCGTGGGCTTTGCCGAACGTGTGACCGCCAGCGATTAGAGCAACGGTTTCTTCATCGTTCATCGCCATGCGGCCAAAGGTGTCGCGGATGTCGAACGCAGATGCCAACGGATCAGGCGTTCCGTTAGGGCCCTCAGGATTGACGTAGATCAAACCCATCTGGACTGCGCCGAGTGGGTTTTGCAGTTCGCGATCGCCCGAGTAACGCTTGTCGCCCAGCCATTCGGTTTCCGGGCCCCAGTTGATGTCGCCCTCCGGCTCCCAGACGTCCTCACGTCCGCCCGCGAAACCAAGCGTCTTGAACCCCATTGACTCAAGCGCGACATTGCCCGCCAGTACCATCAGGTCCGCCCAAGAAATTTTGCGACCGTACTTTTGCTTGATCGGCCACAGCAAACGTCGGGCCTTGTCAAGGTTCGCGTTGTCTGGCCAACTGTTGAGCGGTGCGAAACGCTGAGTTCCTGACGTCGCTCCGCCGCGTCCGTCACTAACGCGATACGTTCCCGCACTGTGCCAAGCCATGCGAATAAAAAACGGACCGTAGTGCCCGTAGTCCGCCGGCCACCAGTCTTGAGAATCGGTCATCAGGGTCGTCAAATCGGCTTTGACAGCCGCCAGGTCCAATGACTTGAACTCTTCGGCATAATCGAAATCGTCAGCCATTGGGCTGCACGCCGGCGAGTTCTGATGCAGCATCTGCAAACTCAGCTGATTGGGCCACCAGTCGCGGTTCGAGAAGGCACCCGCGGTTGCTGGGCCGGGCGTTCCACCAAAAACTGGGCATTTGCTTTCGTTGCTCATGATCTCTCCGTCTAAAAATATCGCTGTGATTTGGTTGAATCTTGTTCTTCGCCGTTACGCCGATTGTGCTCTAGGCTGACGAGGTTCAGGCCTATCCTCGTGGGTCGTCCATTATGCGGCTGCGAGAGCGATTATAAAAGTACGTAGCCGGAATTCTGTTTGTGATTACAACATTGGTTGTCGCTGATTCAAACCGCGACTGATAACTGTGCCGCAACCGTTCCCAAGTTGCTTTCGCCCGCGCGCCCAACCGGCCACAAACCGCCTACGTTAGTCCGTGCAGGCATTCGCATGTTGGGTTACACTCGTGTCGTTCACACCACGCCCCGGTCCTGCTGACGCCATGCGAATCATTGATCTTACCCTGCCGATCGACCGTGAAATGCGAGGCGTACGGCTGTCACCAGCGCGGCGGTTGGAAACCGATGGTTGGAACGCGACGACGCTGGAACTTTATTCGCATTGTGGTACGCACATGGACGCGCCGCAACATTTCGTCGCAGGCGCTGCGACTATCGATGAGCAGGACCTGGGCGTCTGCGTCGGGCCGGCGGTCGTCCTCGATCTGTCGCCGTCGTCGCCCTCGCAAACGATCACGGTCGCTGATTTGGCCGAGTGGGACGATCAAATTGTTCCCGGCTGCCGGCTGCTGTTGCGAACCGATTGGCACAAGCAGTACGGAAGTGACGCTTACCGGGATCAGCTGCCGAGGATTTCAAAGGAGTTGGCTGATTGGTTGGTTAGTCGACGCGTGGCGATGATTGGCGTAGAAGGGCCCTCGGTCGCGGACGTCAATAATCGCACGGAGCTAACTGAGGTCCACCAAACGCTTTTCAACGGCGGTGTCTTAATCGTTGAGGGACTTGCGAACTTGGACCAGCTAACTCAGCCCGTCGTTCAGTTTATCGCTTTACCGTTGAAGGTCACCGGCTGCGACGGCAGCCCCGTCCGGGCGATTGCAATCGAGGAGGACACCAATGGCTGAAACGAATGATCGTAAATCCGACCACCCCGGCCCAGCGTTACTCGGCTGCGTCGCTGACGACGTGACCGGTGCAACGGACATGGCCATTAACCTCGTCCAAGGTGGCATGCGCGTCGTTCAGTTCCTGACGGTGCCGACAGCGACTCAGTTGAATGAGTGCGATTGCGACGCGATCGTGGTGGCCCTGAAAACGCGATCGATCGATCCAGCGGAAGCAATCCGGCAAACTTTGGCCGCGGTTGAGGCTTTGGAAGAATACGGCTGCCAACGATTTTTCTTCAAGTATTGTTCGACGTTCGACTCGACGCCCAAGGGGAACATCGGTCCGGTCGCCGACGCATTGTTAGATCACCTGCAAGCCGAGCAAACCATCGCTTGCCCGGCTTTCCCCAGAACCGGGCGGACAGTGTACCAAGGGCATCTGTTTGTCAACGGGATGCCACTGAACGAGTCGGGGATGCAGCACCATCCGCTAAATCCCATGACTGATTCCAATCTGTGCCGATGGCTGGAACAGCAGACACGAAACAATGTCGGCCTAGTCGATTACTCGACGGTCGCCAAAGACGCGGACGCAATTCGCGGTCAGTTGAAGCGGCTGCGGGGCGAGAAGTTCCGGTTCGTTGTTGCCGATTGTTGCGGAGACGAGCACCTGACCACGATCGCCGAGGCGGTCGCCGACATGCCTTTGGTGACCGGTGGATCGGGCATTGGGCGTTATCTGCCCGAAGCGTGGCGGAAAACGGAGTTGCTGGAGCCCGCGCGTCACGAGCCGCGGCTACCGTGTGCGTTTGGGCGTGGGTTGGTTTTGGCCGGAAGTTGCTCGCAGGCTACCCAACGCCAAGTTGCCAATCTACGGCCGGACTGTGATACCTTTCGGGTGAACGTCAGCCAGTTGATGCAGGACGATCAGGCTGAGTACCAAAGGTTCGAATCTTGGTTGGAGCGAAACCCGGGCGACGAGGGAACAACCGTGCTTGTTTATTCGACCTCAGACAACGTCGAAGTATCAGCTTTGCAAGAACGATACGGGCGGACCGAGGTATGCGGCGCGATTGAGTCTTTCCATGCGAGTGTTGCGAAAAACATGATTGCTCGGCACGCCGTACGGCGACTAATTGTTGCCGGCGGTGAAACCGCTGGCGCGGTCGTTGATGCTTTGGGAATCGATAAACTAGAAATCGGCCCCGAGATCTGCGCGGGGGTTCCGTGGACTTCGGCTGATGCCGGAACGTCAATCGCGTTAGCGCTGAAGTCTGGAAACTTTGGTGACGACGACTTCTTTCGCACCGCACTGGAGATGCTACCTTGACCAACGACAGCACGGGCAAGAACTCGGACTACAGCGAACGCGAACTGCGGGAGCGCATCGCGATGCATGGTAAGTCGCTGTTTGACCGCGGACTGACCGGTGGCAGCAGCGGCAACATTAGCGTCCGGCTGAGCGACGGGTTTCTTGTCACGCCCACCAATTCGTGCCTCGGTCGCTTGGACCCCGACGCGATCGCCAAGGTCGACGCGTTGGGCAACCTGATTTCGGGTGACCGGCCCAGCAAAGAGGCATTCCTGCACGCTTCGGTGTACGACGTTCGGGAAACGGCCAGCTCGATCGTGCACCTCCATTCAACTTACTCAGTCGCCGTGTCGTGTTTGGCCAACATCGACCCGAGCAATGTCTTGCCGCCGATCACGGCGTACTACGTGATGAAGGTCGGCCGACTGCCGCTGGTGCCGTACTTCGCCCCTGGCGACGAAGCCTTGGCCGACGCCGTCCGGCAGCAGGCAACCGAAACTCACAGCATGCTGCTGGCCAACCACGGCCCGGTGGTCGCAAGCAAGAGCCTCGACGCGGCGGTGTACGCAACCGAAGAATTAGAAGAAACCGCCAAGCTGTATCTGACGCTCTTCAACCAACCCATGCGCCCGCTGACCGCCGAGCAGGTGGCCGATCTAAAGCGGCGATTTCCAAACTGATTCTTCGCATTCCAGCTCACCGATACTCAGCGAAACGCAATTTCGACCAGTCAAACCGATGGGAAGAGGTTTTGGTGTTCGCTAGCACGGTTGGTGCCTTTTAGTCACAAGTTTGGCTGCTGGCCCTCACGAAGCCGGTAGGTTGTGCCGATTAGGTGACGGAAGACGGTTAGCTTTTTATGCGGGGTCAGGGATGAAGAGTGCTTTCGCCAGAAGTGCAGCGGTTTACGAGAAGTTTGGTGCTGAGGCCCCGTATTACGCAGTGCTGACGCTAGATCGATTCAAGGGTGACAACCTCGACCAAGACGAGTTCTTCCAAACGGGTGAACAGCTCGTTGATTTGCGAATGCAGGGGATCGCCGATCGTGGGATTCAGGTCAAAAGATCCCGTGCCTTAGATTTCGGTTGCGGCGTCGGCCGTTTGACCAACGGCCTGGCCCGGCATTTTGAACGAGTCGTGGGTGTCGACATTTCTTCGACGATGGTGGCCGCGGCGAAAGATGCTCAGCGTCGGGAAAACTGTGCGTTCGTGACGAACAAACGCGACGATCTGTCAATGTTCAACGAAAACGTGTTCGACCTTATCTACAGCGATATCACGATCCAGCACATTCCCGCTCCGGCATCAGAAACCTACATTCGCGAGTTCTTTCGAATCCTCGCGCCCGGTGGTTTGGCCGTATTTCTCGTTCCGGATGGTCCCGTGCTGCAGCCGGGGACCGTTCATCACCGCTTTGAAACATTTTATCGCGAGCAGTTTCGCCCGTTCTACAAACGGGTTCGCGGCAAGCAACAGGTGCAAGTCCACCGCTTGGCATGCGAGCGAGTGCAACAGTTGATCGCCGAGAGTGGCGGTCAACTGTTGGATGTGGAAGTTCACCCGGATTGGGTCAACAAGTCAAAGCGATACAAGCCGCTTTACTACTGGGCGATGAAGCCAGCTGCGTGACGTCGTTTCGGCGGCTTGCCAGAAGATCGCAAGTCATTAGCGAGCCGACCGCGATCCAAAAACGATCACCGCCGAGAGTTCTAGTCTTCCATGACTTCTGCTTCACGGGCCTTGGCGATCGCAACCGCTTGGTCTTCGAACTTCTTGGTAAGCTCTTGCATCGAGTCCTTGATGTCGTCGCGTTGGTCTTCGCTGATCGTTTTGTCTTTTTCTTCTTGGTCGGCCAGCTTGTTGCCGTCACGGCGGACATTACGGATCGCAATCTTCGCGTCCTCGGTCAGCTCTTTGATGCGACTGACCATCTTTTTGCGAACGTCAGTCGAGAGCGGCGGGATGTTGATGCGGACGACTCGACCGTCGCTTTGTGGATTGAAACCAAGATCACTGCCAACGATCGCTTTCTCAATTTCCTTGATAATGCCCGCGTCGTAGGGACGAATGACAATCTGAGTCGGCTCGGGTGCTCCGACACTGGCGACTTGTTTGATGGGCGTCGGCGATCCATACACGTCCACTCGCAGGGAATCCACCAAACCTGGGTTTGCTCGCCCGGTCCGGATGCCGCCGAGGTTCTTCTTGAGGACTTCGATCGCTTTTTCCATGCGTTCTTCGGAGTCTTTGGTGATTTCGTTGGCGGACATAATGGAACTCCCATGTTCAAGAATCAAAGCGTGGTTCAAGTCGCGACGGCGCGTCGCAGGCATAGTTTAGCACTTATTTTCGCCGGTGGTAGTAACGCCCCGAGTGCCCGAAGCCGTCCAAGACGTCACGTTGCTTCGTGGCGAATTTTGGCGTCCGAGCGCATGAGACCGACGTGTTTCATCCCAGAACATTGGACGATGCGAACTTTAGAACGAAACCAAACGGGAAATGTTTTTGCCTGAGCAAACGCTAGTCGGCCATTTTCTCGTTCGTCACCATCGTGCCGATTCGTTCGCCCGTGATCGCCCGAATGATATTCCCGTCCTTGCGGAAGTTAAAAACCATCAGCGGCATATCGTGCTCCATGCAGTGAGAGATCGCCGTGCTGTCCATGACGCGAAGATTCTTCGAAACGGCTGTTTGGAAATCCAATTCGCTGTACAGTACGGCATGCGGGTTTTTCTCAGGGTCCTCGGTATAGATCCCGTCGACGCGCGTCGCCTTCATCAGAATATCACAGCCAAGCTCCATGCTTCGCAGCGCCGCGGCGGTGTCGGTCGTGACGAACGGCCCACCCGTTCCGGCACCAAGGATCACGATCCGTCCTTTTTGCAGGTGGCGATCGGCTCGCCGGCGAATGTAGGGTTCGCACACGCCATCCATTTTGATCGCGCTCATTAGCCGCGTCTGGCAGCCAACGGCTTCCAGCGCGTCCTGCAACGCTAAACCGTTAATCACGGTCGCGAGCATGCCCATGTAGTGGGCGGTCGCTTCTTGGATCGTGCTATTGTTGGCCGTGAACCGGCTGCCTCGAAGGATATTGCCGCCGCCGATAACCACCGCGATCTCGCAGCCGAGCTTCTGCGCGTCAAAAATTTGCTGCGAGATATGAACGACCTCGTCCATGCTAATCCCACGCTCACCCGTCGGCGAAAAACTCTCGCCCGATAGTTTCAACAGAATTCGCTTGTATTTTGGTTTGGCCATGGAGGTCGATGCGGTTATGAGAAGATTGAAAGATGACGGCACGAGCAGCCGCATCGATATAATAGACCCGATTCTATTCGCGTGCTGAAGGACACCAGGCGTTGCGTTGTGCGTTCTTCCGGGTTTCGGTTCGCCCGCGAGCAGATATGCCGGTTGTGCAGGTTCTAGTCGGGTGATATTCCTCCATCGACACCGTGTCGTTAAGGTAAGCAACCCGAGGCACACCTGGGCTTTCA
This sequence comes from uncultured Pirellulaceae bacterium, assembly GCA_964558755.1. GTDB lineage: Bacteria > Planctomycetota > Planctomycetia > Pirellulales > Pirellulaceae > Mariniblastus. The sequence continues at coordinate 37,233 of CAZLFF010000004.1, read as the reverse complement.
GACAACAGCCCGAGTGTGGATACGGGGTTAACAACACAATCATTCAACAGCCAGTGGATTTTATGACCCTATTACGCAGCGGCGCTTCGAAAGAGTACTCCAACAATTGGGCCGACGCTTTTGGCGAAAAGAAGTCAGCCAAAAAGACCTCGAAGAAGTCGGCCAAAAAGAAGTCGGGCACCGCCTCCAAGGCCAAGTCAACCAAAGCCAAGAAGAAATAATTGAACGCCGACGCCAATCCTCCGATCGAACCGACAGCCCAACAGCGCGACCAGCCGACCGGTGAACGTCGTATGTTGCTAACGGGGTCGACTGGCTATGTAGGCGGGCGTTTACTGCCTGAGCTACTGAAAACCGATTGGAAAGTCCGCGCGATGACGCGTACGGCCGAGCGGCTGGTCGGACAGTTGCCTGAAGAGGTCGAAATTGTCGAGGCCAATGCGCTGGAGATCGATACGCTTGACGCCGCACTGGCGGATGTCCACACCGCGTATTACTTCATCCACTCGATGGGAAGCGACGACGACTTCGAGGATTATGATCGCCGTGCGGCAGAAAACTTTGCCGCGGTGGCCACTCGCAACAACGTGCGGCGAATCGTTTATCTCGGTGGGCTGGGTAATCCGGACCATGAGCTTTCGAAACACCTTCGCAGCCGACAGGAAATCGGCAACATTTTACGTACGTCGTCGGCGGCGGTCGTTGAGTATCGGGCGTCGATCATTATTGGGTCGGGTAGCCTGTCATTTGAGTTAATCCGGGCGTTGGTCGAGCGACTGCCGGTGATGATCTGCCCGAAATGGGTCAACGTGCTGGCTCAACCGATTGCCATTGAGGACGTGATCGAATACTTGCTGCGAACGCTGGACTTCGTTGAATCGCGGTCGGAGATTTTCGAGATTGGTGGCCCGGAGCAGATGTCTTACGGCCAGATCATGAAAATCTACGCGCGCAAGCGGGGCCTGAAACGCTGGATGTTTTCCGTTCCGTTTTTAACGCCGTACTTGTCGAGTCTATGGTTGGGTTTGATTACGCCCGTCTATGCAAGGATTGGTCGCAAGCTGATCGAAAGCCTTCGCAACCCGACCCTTGTTTCGAACAACTTGGCGTTACGATCATTTCTCATTCGGCCCCGCGGCGTTGAAGCCGCCATCGATCGAGCGATTGTCAATGAAGACCAGCGGATCGCGGTGACTCGCTGGACGGACGCGTTTTCCTCGGGCGGTGTTCCAAAAACATGGGGCGGTGTTCGATTTGGTTCGCGCTTGGTGGACTCGCGGAAGCAAATTGTTGACGCGACGCCCAAAGAGGCATTCACGCCAATCCAGCGGATCGGTGGCCAGAACGGTTGGTACTACGGCGATTGGCTATGGAAAGTCCGCGGTTTTCTGGATCTTCTGGTCGGTGGAGTCGGTGTTCGTCGGGGCCGACGTGACGCGAATTCACTACGAATTGGCGACGCGCTTGATTTTTGGCGAGTCGAGAATATCGTTTCCAACCGCACGTTGCTGCTGCGGGCCGAAATGAAGGTGCCCGGACGTGCTTGGTTAGAGTTCGAAGTGACTCCCGTCGGTAACGGTCAGTCAGAGATCCGCCAAACCGCGATCTTCGACCCGGTCGGAGCATTCGGCCTCGCCTATTGGTACGCGCTTTATCCGCTACATCAATTTGTGTTCGCGGGTATGCTCAGGAACATCGCTCGGGCGATTTAGAGCTTGTCTTGAAGCTCCGTTAGCGGTCCGTTAGCGCCTCGTTAGCGCTTCGTTAATCAATCATAACCCGACGCGTGAGCGAGGGAATCCGCGGAGCTGTCCCTCGCTTACGCATCGGGTTGCGATGTTGTTGGGGCGGTTTTAGAGCGATGAGGATCAGCCCAGTTCACTGGTTGACCTCAACCGACCGATCAGGCATATCGCTGGCTCGAAAATCAACCAAGCGAATGCGTTCAAGCCCGGCCGCCGCGACGGTAAAATAGTCATCGCAGTACCGCTCCGTTGCTAACTGTAAAAGCGTTGGAGACTTTGGCCCTGTCGGCAACGTCGACTTAAGCAGCACGCATTCGGTCGCGCTCAAATCACGCGCGAGCAACGCAGCGATACTGTCCGTTGTCACCGACCACGACTCGGGCACGTCGCTGCGAGTACGCAACCAACGACCGACGGAGAACAGCATGTTGTCATTGTGCTGGGTCGCAGTGACAAGCTCTTGCAAGTCTTCGCAAACAGGCCATTGCGGAAAACGTTTAGCAACGACCTGGGTCGTAATGTCCAACAGGTCAACCGCCTGCCAGTGTGTGTCCGCCTCACCCAGATCATGCTGAGCGTGCAGGCCGCGGAGAGCGTTAATCAGTTTCCCACCACCAACGATCCACACGTTGCGCATGGGAGGTTGTTGGTTGATCCACTGGGGAACTCGGTCGAACAGGTCATCGTAGTCCAACAAGCTGCCGCCGATTTTTATGACTCGTAGCATGACGACATTTTTGGCAGGGGGCGTCAGTCGTGCAACCGTTTCGCCAGCAGGTCGCAGGCGGATTGGTCATGCTTGAAAGCGGTTGCCGACGTTCGTTTGGCGACGGGGCTTGGGACGAAGCATGGACTGAGAAAAACAACAAGGCAAATCAAACTCACCCCGAACACCGTCCCCTGTGACACGTCGCGGCGATGGCTAAAATGCCGTGCATGAATAACGCCGTTGAAAATTCGCCGTCGAAAACTGTCGCCGCTACGAACCAGCTCTGGCAGATTGATATCTGGCCCGAGGCCGGTCAACCGGACCGATTGGCCATGGAATTGTTGGCCGATGCCGGGGATTTGCGAATGCCGGGCGACCTGAAAATCGCCGCCGCCCGCGGGTTCTTGCTCGAAGGGGATCTGTCCGAAGAAGACGCTCGCGCGATCGCCAAGAACCTGCTGGTTGAGCCCGTGGTTGAGCGTTTTGATCTGGCGCCGGTTGGTGATGCGTCCGTGAATCAACCAGTCGCTGGTCACCCCAACCAAATTTACGTTCTGCCTTTGCCCGGGGTCACCGATCCGCAGGCGGAAAGTGCGATGGCGGCCATGCAAGGGCTGGGATTCGATGTCTCGGCCGTTCGTACGTTCCGAAAGTTTCTGGTGTCCGATCTGGACGAAGCGAATCTGAACACGCTGACCAACAAGCTGCTGTCCAATGACTCCATCGAAACCACCGTCACCGGAGCCCTACATCTGGACCAGCTTGCGTTGGGCAAAGAGTGGAAGTTCCAGAAAGAAACCGTAACGCTGACGGGTTTGGACGCTGAAGCTCTGCTGGCGATCAGCAAACAGTGGCAGCTAAGCCTTTCCGCGGTCGAGATGCAAACGATCCAGGCTCATTTTGCCACGCTTGGTCGTGAGCCGACTGATGTGGAGCTAGAAACGGTTGCCCAAACGTGGAGCGAACACTGTAGCCACAAAACGTTGGCCGGCCGCATTAATTACTCGGACGACACTGGCACGCGTTCGTTTGACAACATGCTCAAGGAGACCATCTTTGCCGCGACGATGCAGATCCGTGATGACTTGGGTGACGACGATTGGTGTGTCAGCGTCTTTCGTGACAACGCGGGCATTGTTCGCTTTGACGATCAGCACAACATTGCGTTTAAGGTTGAAACCCACAATCGTCCTTCGGCTCTTGAACCTTACGGCGGAGCCAACACGGGCATCGGCGGGGTGATTCGCGATACACTCGGCACCGGCATGGGAGCCAAACCGATTTGCAACACAGATGTGTTCTGCTTTGCCGATCCCGACAGCGCGGTCGAGGACTTGCCGCCCGGCGTGATGCATCCCCGCCGAATTATGAAGGGCGTCGTGGCGGGCGTTCGAGACTACGGCAACCGGATGGGCATCCCCACCGTGAATGGTGCCGTGTATTTTGACCGTCGCTATGTAGGCAACCCGCTGGTTTTCTGTGGCAACGTCGGATTGCTGCCCAAAGAAAAATCGTTCAAGGAACCGCTGGCGAATGACTTAATCGTATCGATCGGTGGCAAAACGGGTCGCGACGGCATCCACGGCGCGACGTTTAGTTCGGCCGAGCTAACCGAGGACAGCGATATCACCTCCGGCGGTGCAGTGCAGATCGGAAACGCCATCACTGAGAAAATGCTGATGGATGTGATGCTCGAAGCACGTGATCGCGAGCTGTATACCGCCGTGACCGATTGCGGCGCCGGTGGTTATTCCAGCGCTGTCGGCGAGATGGGCGAAGAACTTGGCGCCGAAGTTTGGCTGGATCGCGTGCCGTTGAAGTATCAGGGTTTGTCCTATACCGAAATCTGGATCAGCGAAGCACAAGAGCGGATGGTGTTTTCGGTGCCGGAATCGAACTGGGAAGCCTTCCGCGACTTGTGTGCATCCGAGTCCGTGGAAGCCACTGTGATCGGGCAGTTCAAACCGACCGGGCAGCTGGTGCTGAAGTACGGGGATGAAATCGTGTCCGACGTCTCGATGGCGTTCTTGCACGACGGACGTCCGCCGGTCGTGCGCGAGGCAACCTACACGTCTAAAG
>CAZLFF010000004.1:0-32690 GCA_964558755.1 uncultured Pirellulaceae bacterium | reverse complement strand
CGTCTAAAGCGGTCACCGAATTGACGGACGCACCGACGCGTGGCACGGCGTCAGAGTGGACGGATGACCTGTGCAAGATTCTTGGCTCGCTGAATGTCGCCAGTAAGCACTGGGTCATCCGCCAGTACGATCACGAGGTCCAAGGCGGCAGCGTGATCAAGCCGCTGGTCGGTGTCCAGAACGACGGTCCGGGAGACGCGGCCGTTGTCCGGCCGATTCTCGATTCTTACCGAGGCGTCGCGGTTTCCTGCGGTATGAACCCGCACTTTGGCGACTATGACACATGGCACATGGCAACCAGTGCGATCGACGAAGCGATTCGTAACTGCGTGGCCGTTGGGGCAGATCCGAGCAAGATCGCAGTGCTCGATAATTTTTGTTGGGGCTACACGGATCGCCCAGAGACCTTGGGTTCGCTGGTCCGAGCGGCGTTGGCGTGCCACGATTTATCCATTCAGATGCAGACGCCCTTCATTAGCGGCAAAGACAGTTTGCACAACGAGTTCAGCTATACCACCGCTGATGGCGAACGCGAGGTGATCTCGATTCCCGCAACGCTGCTAATCAGTGCGATGGGCCAGGTGCCCGACGTGCGAAAATGCACGACCATGGACTTTAAATCTGCTGGAAACCTGATCTACCAAATTGGTGTCACGGGAAATCACTTGGCCGGTTCACACTGGTCGCTGGTGACCGGAGCGCAGGGCGGCGCGGTTCCGACGGTCGATGGGCCGCTGGCGAAGCGATTGTTCGCCGCGGTTCATGCTGCGATCACTACGGGCCAAATTCGCAGCTGCCACGACATCAGCGAAGGTGGTTTGGCCGCTGCGGTGGCCGAGATGGCGTTCGCAGGAGGTCTTGGAGCCAAGATTTCGATCGACGGAATCGAGGTTGCCGACACGTCGGCAGAGGAGCAAACGTTGGCTCGTTTGTTTAGTGAATCTAACACCCGTTTTGTCGTCGAAGTCACTCCAGAAAACCAATCTGCTTTCGAAACCGCCATGAACGGCTTTCCGCTTTGCTTGCTCGGCACCGTCACCGGTGACACTCGGTTCGAAATCACCGCGGGCGATCAAGCCGTCATTGCCGCGGACATTAGCCAGCTCAAAGAAGCCTGGCAGAAGCCGCTGGATTGGGGTTAATACTGCCCGGCGATTAGCCAACCAATCATTGGATTAACCGACTCAAACCGCTCATTGACACAACATGGCACAACCAAACGTACTCGTCCTTCGCGCCCCCGGCACAAACTGCGATCAAGAAACTGGCTACGCGTTCGAAAAGGCCGGCGCAGCGGCGTCGTACGCTCATATCAACCAGCTGATCGAGTCGCCGAGCAAAATCACGGATGCTCAAATTCTGTGTCTGCCAGGTGGTTTTAGCTACGGCGATGACATTGCGGCCGGGCGGATCCTGGCCAGCCAGCTCCAATCGAAGTTGGCCGACGTGATTCACAAGTTTCACGCCGACGGGAAGCTGATTCTCGGAATCTGCAACGGGTTTCAGATTCTGATCAAAACGGGCTTTCTTTTGGAGCCCACCGATGAAGGACTGCCGGCGACGTTGACTTGGAATGACTGCGGCCGGTTCATTGATCGCTGGGTGCACTTGAGAACAGACGACGCGAAGTGCATTTTTCTGAAAGACGTCGATCGTATGTACCTGCCGATTGCGCACGCAGAAGGAAAATTCGTCCCGCGCGACGAGGCGACGTTGGAGGGTTTGCGATCAAAGAACCAGCTTGCATTAACTTATGCGTCGGGCAACGGCAGCGAAAAAGTGGATAACTTCAACGGTTCGGTGGCCGACGTCGCGGGCGTCTGTGATCCCACGGGCCGCATCTTTGGCTTGATGCCTCATCCCGAGCGCTACATCGACCCGACGCATCACCCGCACTGGACGCGCGGCGGGATGCCAGACGAAGGTGATGGCATGGCAATCTTTCGAAATGCGGTCGGTTACTTCGAGTGATTGAAGCCCGGTGCGTGCGTGGCATCGCCGATCGCACCGTCGCAGTGATTTCGTCGCTAGGCGTCACTGTAATTGTGTGACGCGAAGGCAGCGTAGACATTTGGATAGTGGAGACCAAACCATGCGAGGCCCTTATCTGTCGCGTCTTGTGTCGACGCTTGTCTGTTTTGCGACCGCTTGCATGACGGCTCTGTTCATAAGCTCGGAATCGACGGCCCGCGACGATGTGCTGGTGAACAAACAATCGCAACGCCTGTCAGGAATTGCCGCGATGGCGGGTGAGGTGACGGATCAATCCGTGTTGGTCCAAGTTCGAGTGATTGAGAATCAGTCGGTCGATAACGGCCAAACCATCGGTGCGGGCGGTGTGGTCGAATTCGCTCTAACCTCCGTTGAAAAAACTGGCAGAACGGTGGTGAAAACAGTAGTTGCCGATTCTGACCGTGATTTCATTGCACGAACGCACTTCGGCAATCTGACCGCCAATACGGATTACCAATGCACGATTCGAATCGGGTCGAGTGAGCAGGCATTGCAAGACGGCCCCCGCCTGATCTTCAAAACTCATCCGGGTCCAAGCATTAGCGCGCCGGTTTCGTTTGCCGTGGTGACGGGGATGAACTACGGCAAGTTTCATGGCGAACCCCCAGCGGAGAAAGTGCAGCGATCTGCCAAAGAATCGAAAGCCAACCGCGCGAGGGCGTACGAGGGTTCCGACAAATACCTCGGCTACCCAGCGTTGGCGTCGATCGTGAAGATGAAGCCTGATTTCTTTGTGGGGACAGGCGACAATGTTTATTACGATCGGCCGGCTCATCGGCGTGCAAAATCCACTGCCGAGATGCGTCATAAATGGCAGCAACAATTTGCCCAGCCGCGTTTTCAAGACCTATTTGCGACCGTTCCCACCGTCTGGATGATCGACGATCATGACTACCGAATCGACGACGCAGACAACGAAGGTGACTACCGTCCGCGGCCCGAGGTTGCGAAAGCAATTGCGTTTGAGCAGTTGCCCTTCGCGCCTAGCAGCGCGACTGATCCCAAAACGTATCGAACTCGGCGAGTGAGCAAGGACTTACAGGTGTGGTTTACCGAGAATCGTTTTTTCCGCAGTCCTAATAAGATGCCCGATGGCCCGGGTAAATCGATCTGGGGCGAACAACAGAAACAGTGGCTACAAAATTCTTTGCTGGCCAGTGACGCGACGTGCAAGCTGTTGATCTCTCCGACACCCATGGTTGGTCCAGACGATCTGCGCAAGAAAGACAATCACTGTGACGTTGGCGGGTTCCGCCATGAGCGGGACGAGTTCTTTAACTTTCTGAAGACCAACGGCCTCGACAAGCAAAAGTTCTACATTGTTTGTGGCGACCGACATTGGCAATACCATGCGATCGACCCAAGTGGATTTGAAGAGTTTTCCTGCGGAGCCCTCGTTGATGCAAATTCTCGACTGGGCCGGCTGCCGGGCGACGCAAATGGCACAGACTCGGAAGGCCTCATCAAACATCTTCATCAACAAACAGAAGCGTCGGGCGGATTCTTGATGATCCGCTGCGAACCAGGGCAGGGCGATAATCAAGCGACGCTCTCGTTCGACTTCTACGACGAAAACGGACAGCTGCTTTACGCGTGCAAGAAATAGCTAAGTCGTGCGCGACTAAGACCGATCATTGGTCCAGTTGCCCGCCGTACTCATTTGTTGGGTCGCGGTAATTGGAGTGCAAATGATTGGTTGGGACTCCGCCCAAATTTTGACAGGCGTACTCGATAATTAGGGACGGAGACTGGATAGAGTACGACACATCGTTACCGGGTTCGCGATTTCCGTTCCAGCCAAACTTCATCTGGTCGATTTCCGTCGCGATCTGTTGCATCCGTTTGCTTGCCTGCGGCTTAGGTAAGTCGCCAACCCACTGGCTGATCAACGCCAATAGCGTTTCTTTTTGAACCGCACTAAAACCACCGCACGACACGCCGCCAAGATTTGGCACATGACCATCCCGACCCGGACCCGTCGAAATTCGTGCACGCTCGGAACTGAGAATTGCCTCTTGGACCTGGTCATCATTCAGACTCATCGCAAGCTCATGTGCTAGGTCGGTTTCGTTTTTGAAGGGTCGAAACGTTTTACCGCCGATCTGAAAGGTTTGCGGCTGAGTCCCAATGAAACTAGGTGAGAGAGTCATCTCGTCACCGTGAATCGACACGTTTGCTCCCACATGATGGCCGTCTAGCTGAAACGCCCAAGGCTCAGTTGGGGATGGAGTTCCAAAAATCACAATTGCAAACTCTTCTGTCCCGAATCCGGGACGAGCACGTCCGCCTTTTAGCAGCTGATCGTCGGCCAACATGATGTCGCGCATCTTGTTGTAACCTTGCTCGCTGAACACGGTCGCCATCAAATCACAAGCCAAGCGACACTGCTCAGCAGACAGATCACCCAGACGTACGCCATCGGCATTTCTGCGGGGAGGCAAATTTGTCCACTCGCGACGCAGGTCGCTTTTTAGGTCGTCTGCGCAATCATCACGTTGCTGAGCATCGAGAGAATCGAGGAACGCGATCGCGGCATTCGCCATCGCCCCGGGCGTGTGCGCCAAACTCGCCGGCGCGTAAGTCCCGACGATGAAGCTGGCATTCGAAACGAAATCCGCTCGTTTTACGACAGTTGCTGATTCTTGCGCTGCCTCAGTTGCTGGAACAAACGCGAATGCGGCCGAAATCAGGCAGCCGATCAAACAACCAGTGACACACCATCGGTTCATAGTTCTCTTTTTCATCAAACGCGTTAAAGAAATCGCACGACAAGGACTCGTACAATAATCAGAAGGCATCTCACAAATGCCTTGCTCAACTATACCTTGCTCAACTATGCCTTGCTCAACTCGATCAACTTAAACAACGCGGCGCGTAAGCGAGAGGCCGAGTTTCTTGATTGCTCGTCCCGTGCTTCGGGTTGCGGTCTAAAAATGCTCCAAAGCAACATCTAGGCTTTTCGCTCGGTTTTCCAAACAGGGTCTTGATGAGATTCCGATGTAGAACCGAACCAGCGAGTCAGTGTCATCTTTTGTTGTGTGTAGAACTGGACGCTTTCGGTCCCTTGGATGTGTAGGTCACCGAAGAATGATTGGTTCCAGCCAGTGAAAGGGAACCAGGGCATCGGAGCGGGAACACCCACGTTGATCCCGATCATTCCCGCGTTGAAATGCCTTTTGAAATGTCGGGCGGCGTGTCCGTTTTGAGTGAAAATGGACGCTCCGTTTCCGTACGGACACTGGCGACCGATGTCGATTGCACTTTCGAGATCATTGGCTCGAACGACAGACAACACCGGCCCAAAGATTTCCTCTTGAGCGACCTTCATGGGTGTTTTAACTTGATCGACCACGCTGGGCCCGATCAAAAATCCGTCTCCTGTAAAGTCTTTTCGACCATCAAGTGCCACCGTGGCGCCTTCTCCGCTGGCGATATCCATGAAACCGGAAACTCGATCGACGTGCTGCTGCCGGATCAGTGGCCCCATATCGACGTCTTCGTTTCCGTCGGTTGGACCAACTCGCAAGCCGTCCGCATACTCGCGCAGACCGTCGACCAGCGGATCGCCAATTGAGCCGATCGCGACGGCGATACTTCCCGCCATGCAACGTTGGCCCCCGCATCCAAACGCGGACGCTGAGAGCGCTTTCACGGAGAGATCCAAATCTGCATCAGGCATAATGATCAAATGATTCTTGGCTCCGCCGGCCGCCTGCACGCGTTTTCCATACTTGGTGCCCGTTTCGTAGATGTACTTTGCAATCGGCGTCGAGCCCACGAAGGACACTGCCTTGACGTCGGGATGGGCCAGCAAAGCGTCCACCGATTCCTTGTCGCCATGAACGATGTTGAACACGCCCGCTGGCAAGCCTGCTTCCTTTAGCATCTCGCCGATCAAATTGGCCGACAGCGGAGTTTTTTCCGATGGCTTGAGAACAAACGTGTTGCCGCAAGTTAATGCTACGGGAATCATCCACATTGGCACCATGGACGGAAAATTGTACGGGGTGATGCCAACGCAAACTCCGACGGGATGTCGATTGGTTTCTGCATCCACATCGGTCGCAATGTTCGGCAACGTGTCGCCGACGATCATACTAGGAATGCCGCACGCGAACTCAACCATTTCGAGGGCCCGTTGGACTTCTGCCCGAGACTCGGCCAGCGTTTTACCGTGCTCGCGAGTCACCAGCGCCGCGATATCATTGAACCGGGTGTCCATGATCTGCCGCAAGCGAAACATGATTCGCGCCCGCTCGACGACTGGTGTTTCTTGCCAGTCAGTCAACGCTTCGGCCGCGACCTGAACGATGCGATTCGTTTCATCGATCGTGCTCAACGGGACCTGAGCGATAGCTTGACCAGTTGAAGGATTGAAGACGTCCGACGTTCGCTCGGATGACCCGGCCTGCCATGCCCCACCGCAGAAATTTGGTACGCGTTCGATGGCAGCAGTTGATTCAGTTGTTGACATGGGTGACTCCAAAAACGGGTGCAGCAAGCTAACGTGATTTCAACGGCCATGAACAGCTTCGCAACGGTTGGGCGGGGAAAAACAATTCCCCAGCAACGTAGGCGAGTGGTGTTTTGCATGATACCATAAAATTTCTTCGCAAGTCATTCCAACAGTCCCATGCAGCAGGTTCGGCGATGTCGCGTAAAGTTAAAGGTGCTTTGATTCAGGCGACTCTTTGTGAGCCTGCAACTTCGTCGGTGCAGAAGATTAGCAAGGCGATGATCGACAAGCACGTTGATATGATCGGTGAAGCTGCCAAGAGGGGGGCCCAGTTTGTTTGCCTCCAAGAACTGTTTAACGGCCCCTATTTCTGTGCCGAACAAGATCCTCGCTGGTACGAACTGACCGAACGAATCCCGGACGGTCCGACGGTCAAGCTGATGCAAGAGCAAGCCAAGAAGCATCAGATGGTCATCGTTGTGCCGATCTACGAAGAAGATTTGCCGGGTGTTTATTACAACTCGGCAGCAGTGATTGAGGCGGACGGTTCGTACCTTGGCAAGTTTCGCAAGATGCACATCCCGCATTGCGCGCCCGGATTCTGGGAGAAATTTTACTTCCGCCCGGGAAATCTGGGCTATCCAGTGTTCGAAACATCGGTCGGCAAGATCGGCGTTTACATTTGCTATGACCGACACTTCCCTGATGGCGCCCGCTGCTTGGGGCTTAACGGTGCTGAGATCGTTTTGAACCCGTCAGCGACGGTTGCAGGGCTCAGCGAATACCTGTGGAAGTTGGAACAACCGGCTCATGCGGTTGCCAACCAGTACTTTGTCGGCGCAATCAACCGTCCGGGGACCGAAGGGCCTTGGAACATTGGCGAGTTTTACGGCCAGAGCTATTTTTGTGATCCGCGCGGGCAGATTATCGCCGAGGGATCACGTGACTCAGATGATATCGTGATTGCCGAACTTGATTTGGATCTGATTCGCGAAGTTCGTAACACCTGGCAATTCTTCCGCGACCGTCGCCCAGAGAGTTATGGCGCGATTGTTGCCCCGTAGGTTTTTCTATCATGACGAAGCCCGATCAGAACGAGACGATCGCCCGCGATGAACCGGTCGACGCGTCGGCCGAAGTTGACGCTCTGGATGCGGGAGGGCTTCTCTACGGGCTTGATGACCGACCGCCGACGCTGCGTGCTTTGGCGCTGGCGATGCAACATGTGCTGACGATGTTCGGTTCGACCGTTGCCGTGCCTCTGTTGTTAGGCCCGAGCATGGGGATGGACAACCAGCAAATTGCGATCCTGATCAGCAGCGTGATGCTATGCAGTGGCATCGCGACCTTTATCCAAGCCACGTTTGGGACGCGGCTGCCGATCATTCAAGGCATTTCATTTAGTTTTCTTGCCGCGTTTGCGTTCATTATTGCAACCGTGCAAGAACAAGGCGGAACGCCCGCCGAATCCATGCAATACATCGCTGGCGCTGTTCTGGTTGGTGCGGCAATCGAAATCACGATTGGATTTACTGGGCTGTTCGGGATGATTCGTAGCATCCTGTCACCTGTGGTTGTTGGACCGGTCATCATGTTGATTGGTCTGGCCCTGTACCAGTTCGGCGCGCCGATGGCGGGTTTGAGTTGGCCGATTTCAATTCTGACGATGGCTTGTATCGTCGTGTTTTCGTACGTGTTGGCTCGGACGAATAGATTGTTTCGCATGTTCCCGATCCTGCTGGCGATCTTAATCGGTGTCGGTGTTTGTGCGGTGCTAACGTTTGCGGGAGTGGTTGATGAGACTCATGCTGCTTACTTGAAAACCGAACACGTTCGGGCGGCCGATTGGCTGCGGATCAATCCGGCTGAAATCTTTCTGCCGTGGGGCGTGCCGAAGTTCCAACTTGGCTTCATTTTGGCTGTTTTGGCCGGATACTTGGCCTCGATGATCGAATCGTTCGGTGACTACCACGCTTGCAACCGCATGGCGGGTGGAGACGATCTAACCTCGGAGCAACTTTCGCGTGGAATTGGTTGCGAAGGCATCGGCTGTGCCGTCACCGGGTTGCTGGGCGGTTTTAGCTCGACTTCGTATTCGGAAAATATCGGACTGGTGGGGATTACGAAAGTCGGTAGTCGTTACGTGGTTCAGATCGCGGCGGTGCTGTTGATCTTCGTTGGGCTGTTCGGAAAGTTCGGTGCCGTTGCCGCGGCGATGCCCACGCCGATCGTTGGCGGTTTGTACTGCGTCATGTTTGGGCTCATCAGTGCCGTCGGGATCAAAGAGCTGACCAAGGCAGACCTAGATCTTGATCGGAATTTATTCGTAGCCGGATTCTCGTTGTTTATGGGGTTGAGCGTTCCGTTTTATTTTGGCTCCGACGCTGGAGTTGCTTTGTTGGATCAGATCGGATCGTTGTCGACGGGCTTAAAGGATGTGGTTGGTGCCATTGGCAATACAGGAATGGCGGTAGCCGCCATCATTGGACTAGCTCTTGATAACACGCTGCCCGCAACGAGAAAGCAACGGGGGTTGTCGTAACTTGCGGGTGTCAACTGTTTGAAAGTCTTTCGATTGACTTTCACACTCGTTAAGATGAAGCTATTTCGAGCCGTCATTGAATCAGAATCGTTCTGTTTTTCTGTTTAACACTCACTTAACTCGAAAGCAAACCGATGGCAGACCTATCGACAACGGTAAACGGACTCAAGATGCCCAACCCGTTTGTGATTGGCTCTGGGCCTCCGGGGACCAACGCGAACGTGATCGGAAAAGCGTTCGACGAAGGTTGGGGAGCTGTGATCGCTAAAACGATCAGCCTCGAAGCGGAAAAAGTCATCAACGTTCAGCCACGTTACGCGCGGCTTCGCAGCCGTGAGTCGAAAGAAATTTTTGGCTGGGAGAACATCGAACTGATTAGCGATCGGAGCTTCGAAACGTGGATGGACGAATTTAGGTCGCTCAAGGATAAGTACCCCGATCGAATTCTGATCGCGTCGATCATGGAGGAGTATCGAAAGGATGCGTGGTGTGAGATCGTTGAGAAATGCCAAGACGTTGGTGTTGACGCGTTTGAGCTAAATTTGTCCTGCCCGCATGGTTTGCCCGAGCGAAAAATGGGCTCGGCGATGGGTGTCAACCCGGATATGGTCGAGGAAGTCACTGGCTGGGCGATGAGCGTTGCCAAGGTTCCTGTTTGGGCGAAGATGACTCCCAACGTGACACGAATCGAAGACCCGACGACGGCGGCACTCCAAGCTGGCGCGGACGGAATCGCGGCGATCAACACGATTCGCAGTGTGCTGGGCGTTGACTTGAAATCGCTTCGGCCGGAGCCATGCGTTGAAGGTTACACGACGCCCGGCGGGTACTCGTGCCAAGCCGTCAAACCAATCGCGCTCCGTAACTGCATGGAGATTGCAACGCTGATTAAGTCTGACTACCCTGGCCGAACGCTCAGCGGAATCGGCGGTGTTGAAACGGGCAACGACGCGGCCGAATTTATCTTGCTGGGGTCCGACACGGTTCAGGTTTGCACCGGCGTGATGAAGATGGGGTACGGCATGGTCAAACCGATGATGGACGAGCTGGCCGCGTTCATGGACGAGCACGGTTTTAATACAATCGATGACTTCAAAGGTCATAGCTTGCAGTTCTTCCGAACCCATGCGGAACTGGTGGAAATCCAAGCCGAGGCGCGAGCGAAGAAAAAGGCGGCTCATGCGGCCAAGAAAGCGGCCGAAGCAGGCGACGACAAAATGATTCGCGAGGACGCCCAGGGGACGGGCGACGATTTTGTTGACCAGAGTGATGCGTTGTCGCGAGGGTAGAGTGAAGACGCCCGCAGTGTCGTTGACCCGAGGGTTTACTGAACCGTGGTGTGCCACGATTTAGAAATGGGTTGGTTTTCTTGCTAGAAATTGCCCTCGACCCAGCGAGCCGACGAACTGGCCATCGCGGGCTTGGATCTCGCCGCGGACGGTGACGATCGACGGGCGGCCTTTGATCTCCCAGCCCTCGAACGCACTGTAGTCGACGTTCATTTGCTGGGTCGCGGCCGAGATTTTACCCGTGTACTCTGGGTCGAAAATGACTAGGTCCGCGTCGCTGCCGATTTGAATGGCTCCTTTGCGAGGGTAGAGACCAAACAACTTCGCGGCTTGCGTGCTGCCCACGTCGACGAACGTGTTCAAGTCAATTTTGCCGGCGACGACACCGTGGGTGTAGAGCAGGGTGACTCGATCTTCGACCGACGGCAAACCGTTTGGAATTTTCGTGAAATCATCCTTGCCCATCGTCTTTTGATCCAAAAAATCAAAAGGAGCGTGGTCGGTTCCGACCGTGCTAATCAAACGATTTCGAATGGCGTCCCAGAGAATTGGTTGGTTGCGTTTGTCCCGAATCGGAGGCGACATGACGTACTTTGCTCCTTCGAAGTTTGGTTGTTCGGCGTAGGTTTTGTCTAACACCAAATAAGGAATTACCGTCTCGATCCATGCGTTGACGCCGCGGTAGCGAGCATCTTGAGCAGCCTTCACCGCGCCGTCGCAGGACGTGTGGACGACGTAGACGTGGGCACCGGTTAGTTCGGCGAAGGTCATCAAATGATTGACGCCAGCTGTTTCAATCGCTTCGGGGCGTGACGGTTCGTGATACTCCGGTCCCGTTTTACCGGCGGCCAGCAGTTCAGCCTGCAACTGAGCCACCGCAGTTGCGTTCTCGCAATGAGCCGTCACGATGACGCCCAACTCTTTGGCCAGTTTTAGGGTGTTGAACAGTTCTTCGTCATCAATTCCAAACGCGCCTTGGTAGGCAAGGAAGATCTTAAAGGACGCAACCCCGCGGGAAACCAGTTCCCGCAGTTCCTTCGCCGCTGCTGCGTCGAACTTCGTGACGCCCATGTGAAAGGTGAAGTCGACCGCCGAGATTCCTTCGGCCTTAGATCGCCACAATTCGAATGCTTCGATCGGTGACTCGGATCGGCTTGGACAACACATCTCGATCAAGGTCGTCGTACCGCCAACCAGAGCCGCTTTACTGGCTGACTCGTAGTTGTCCTTCGCGTACGTTCCCATGAACGGCAAATAAATGTGAACGTGGGGGTCGATGAATCCGGGGAAGACATACTTTCCCGTCGCGTCGATCACCTCGGCGTTAGCAGGCTTCGGTAGATCGTTTCCGATGGCTGCGATCTGTTCGCCTTCCACGAGAACGTCCGCCAAGTAGTCATCGGTGGCGGTAATGATCCGGCCGTTTTTAATTAGCAGAGACATGGGTTGGTCCGATTTGAGTTCTTGAGCGGCCTACTAAGTATAGTACTCGTCGGCGATTGAAATTGCCTGCGAGATGATGTCGAGCCCTTCGTTGACTTCGCTGGTGGTGATATTCAACGGAGGAGCAACAAAGATCCAGTTCCAACGGACGAAGGTGAACATTCCCAGCTCGCGAATCTTCGCCGCCATCCGATTGGTGGCCTCCATCTCTGACGGTTTCGCATTCCACGGAGTCACTGGCTCTTTGGTTTCGCGATTTTTGACCAGCTCGATACAGCCGAGCATTCCCGTGTTTCGAAAATCGCCGATGGACGGGTGCTTCTCTTTCAGCTGTTCGACCTGTTGATCAATGTATCGTCCCGTCGCGGCCGCCCGCTCCACCAAGCCTTCCTCTTGGTAAACCTCGATCGTCGCCAGCGCGGCAGCGCAGCACACGGGGTGAGCCGAATAGGTCAGCCCCAATGGTAAGGCACGTTCCTCAAATCGGTCCGCCAGTTCATCGGTCACCATCAAGCCACCCAGCGGCAAGTAGCCAGACGTCAAACCTTTGGCGATGCACATCATGTCAGGCTCGACACCATGGTTCTCGACGCCAAACATTTTCCCCGTCCGCCCAAAGCCACTCATCACCTCGTCATCAATCAGGAGAATGTCGTGCTTGTCACATATCTCGCGCACAAGGCGCCAGTAGTTTGGCGGGTATTTAATGCATCCTGACGACCCGCTTTCGCCCTCCAGTAGAATCGCAGCAACGCTCTCGGGGTTCTCGAATTGAATCACTCGTTCCAACGCAGCCGCCGCGTTCTGGCCGCATTCTTCAAAAGTCGAGCTATTCCAAGGACAGCGGTAGAAGTAGGGATTCTCAACATGAATGTGGTTGGGAACTTGTTGAGCGTCCATGCCGAACCGACGAGGATCACCTCCTGCCGACATCGCCGCGTAAGTTGCGCCGTGATACGAGCGATACTGAGAGATGATTTTATGGCGGCCGGTCGCAGCACGAGCCAACTTGATCGCGTTCTCGACCGCCTCTGCGCCGCCGAGCGTGAAAAACGTTTTGCTAAGTTTACCCGGCGCGATCTCCGCCAGTTTCTTGCCGAGCGCCGCGCGGGGCTCGGTCGCCATCCCGGGATAGACGTAGCTTACTTCATCCATCTGTTTGGCGACGGCTTCTTTGATCTTCGCATGGCCGTGGCCAATGTTCACATTCATCAGTTGCGAGGAAAAGTCGATGTAACGTTTCCCATCGCGATCATGAATGTACACGCCCTCAGCCCGTTCTGCATTGATGGGGCTTAGTCCTCCCTGTTTCGACCACGAAAACAGCGTGTGGTCGAGGCAGTCGTTCACGATCGAAGCGTTGGCAGATGTCGTCATGATACTCTTTCATCAGAAGGGGTAGAGAGCGCAGCTCGGTGATCGAAATCGGACTTGAAAGGCTCCGAAATCGGCTCTGACCACGTGCTCGACTATACACTATTGGCCTGCCGCGGACTGCAACGGTGTGAAACCCGTTTGCAGTCTGTAAAGGCCCTATCATCGTCAATGATGCTTCATGCTGCTCATCTGTTCAAGCATATCTTGTTCCAAGGCCGTGTTCGGGCAACGCTGGCCTCGGGTGGTGTTTCATGGTGTATCTTTTCGCAGCAATTTTTTGGACATCGGTACGCCAAACTTGCTTTTGCGATCCAGTCGGCCAGATCGCCCAAAGGACGACAGTGCCTCGTGCGTGGACGACTGAGTTGTGGAAACAACGCGTCAATCTCTTTCTCATAATGCCCAACGATGAAAAACTTCAGAACATTTGCAGAA
This sequence comes from uncultured Pirellulaceae bacterium, assembly GCA_964558755.1. Lineage (GTDB taxonomy): Bacteria > Planctomycetota > Planctomycetia > Pirellulales > Pirellulaceae > Mariniblastus. The sequence goes on along the minus strand of CAZLFF010000004.1, from coordinate 19,135 downwards.
CAGATCGTCGAGTCATCGAATCGGTGCATCTTTTTCACCGATCAAGACAACCGCTTGTCCTTTGTCAACTCAGCCTGTCGTCAGTGGCTTGACGGCGGTCGTTTTCAAGATCTGTTGGGTCAACGGATCGGCGACGTTGACGTTGATCCACTGGTGCGGGCTCTAGTCGAGCGTTCCCACGCAGAATTTCAACGTGGTGGTGCCGCGTTCCAAGATGTGGACAAGGTGGAACTTGATGGAGTTGAGAAGTTGCTTGCCTTTCGTGGTACGCGCGTGCTCGAGGAGAACGAACAGACGGCCGGGTACGCTTACGTCTTCAGTTTTCAGGACGCCGCGGAAGAGTTCGGGTGTGACAAGGTCATGATCAGGAACTTGCTGCGAAGCAGTCAGGACCTAATCTACTTTAAGGATTTGGACTCGCGGTTCACTTGCGTCAATGAAGCAATGGTGGAACGCTTGGGGGCGGATTCGATCGAGGACGTCATCGGCAAAAGTGATTTCGATTTTTGGGACTCTGAAAGCGCGACCCAGTTCTACGAGGTTGAGCAAGAAATTATCCGTTCCAGAGAACCCACTGGGGCAAGGACTGAATCGGGAGTGCGAGCCAACGGTGAGGTTATGTGGTCGTTGATGTCGAAAATGCCACTGATTGATGACCATGGTAAAGTCGTTGGAACGTTTGGGATCAACAAAGACATTACTATCCAAAAACAGTTCGAGGAACAGTTGGAAGCAACCAACAAAGAACTGATCGTCGCGTCACGGCGGGCGGGAATGGCAGAGGTTGCCACCAACGTTCTTCACAATGTGGGTAACGTGATCAACAGCATTAACGTTTCCATTTCCCAAGCCGATGAGATCTCTCGCCGTTTGAAGATCGACAATCTTCAGAAAGTGGCGAAGATGATCACTGACAACGCTTCGAATCGTGACTACCTGACGGATGATCTGAAGGGGCAACGAATTCCGGAATACCTGACGCTAATCACGAAAGAATTAAAGAAGGACAAGGAAGAAGTCGTCGCCGAACTAGAGTCTGCGAAGAGACATCTCGAACACATCAAGAACATCGTTTGCATGCAGCAAGAATACGCGACGGCGAGCAGCGTCAATGAAGAGATCGATCTTGCTGAAATCCTCGAAGACGCGATTCGAATGAGTAGCGGCTCACTAGAACGTCATCGAATCCAGCTTATTCGTGAATTCGATGCCGGCATGGTTGTCTTCATCGACAAACATCGTGTTTTGCAGATCTTGGTTAACTTAATTCGCAACGCAAAACACGCGATGAAAGCCACTGATCGTGACGACAAGCAGATGATCGTCTCAGTTGCAAAAGACCAGGTTGGCATGGTTGCGATTTCGGTCAAAGACAACGGGATCGGCATTTCACCCGATAATCTGACGAACTTGTTCAATCATGGATTTACCACAAAAAAAGGTGGGCATGGGTTTGGCCTGCACAGTGGAGCGAATTTTGCGAGGCAGCTTGGGGGCTCATTGATCGCCGAAAGTGCCGGGCTAGGCCATGGAGCCACCTTCACCCTAACGCTCCCGATTGTTGTCGATGATTCAAGTGACAGCTCGACGTTGATGCCGGTGCTTCACGCGGACAGCGGAGTCTTCGATCATCATTCCGACTTTTCCGTCTAGATTTAGTTGAACGAGAGTTTTCCGGTCGGAGTTCGGCAAGATGCGATTCTTGCAATCACAACGTTAGCTCTTCGATCATGGCATCTAACTGTGTTTTGGTGCGGTATTACCATGGCTGAGCCGCGGTATTGGCTTCTGTCAGCCCGATGCGGCTTCGGCTTGAAAATTCGTTCGCTTTCCGTGGCGATTGGACGACTGACGGGCAGACTTAACATGCCCCCTAACCTAACCGTGGTTGGTTGAAGCCAAATCGCTCGTTCATGAAGGCGTTTTTGAGACGGTTTGCAACGCCAGTATTCGGGTCCGCTGCCCAGTTAACGACTCCGGCCGAAATAAAACCAAGGGTTCTCAGTCATTTGGTCAGAATAGCAGTTAAGTCAAAGAGGCCGGTGTTGACGGAGTGCTTGGAAAAGCGATCCAATGCGAATTCGTTGGTTAATGGCTATTGAATGGCCAGCTTACTATCTCGAGAGGCAAGGATGCGTTGACCATTTCTTTGGTGAGGAGATGCAGGCATGCTTGTACTATCAAGACGGGAAGCCGAGTCTGTTCGTTTTCCAGGACTTGGAATCACGATCAAAGTCCTTGTGGTTAAGGGAAAAACGACGCGATTGGGCATCGATGCCCCCACCGAGATCAACGTTCTACGGGGCGAGCTGGATGGTTCTCAGAATGACTTCGCGGTTAAACCTACCGTATCCCACGAGGTTCGTAACCGGTTGAAATCACTTCGTTCGGCGCTCCGATCTGCCGAGGAGTTGGTCATAGCGGAGGAGCCAGAAAAGGCCGCAAACGCTCTTTACAAAGCCCTGATCGAAATCGAAAACCCGGATTGTGAGTCGAGCGTTGAGCCAACGGCAATCGATGCTTAACCTTGAGGGTGTCGATCTCGTGTGTCGAAGACGTAGCTGACCAGCGTTTAATAAAAATATGGTACGGATACAGACGCACTAATTTTGGGGCGGTTGCACGTTTCGACGGAGATTGTTGAACAGAATCACAGCGTCGCCTCCGCCGGCGTCGATGATGTCAACGTCACCATCGCCATCAAAGTCTCCATCCGACCACGTCGCGTCAACCTGCAAGCCCAAATTGTTGATCAGCGATGTCGCGTCGCTCAACACATCGACGTTGCCGCTTAGATTAGTATCACCGGGAATCGCAACGTACAGCGTGTGCCCGAAGTCAGGGCCAATCTCACCATCGCCATCACCGTCGAGTTCCTTTCCGCCATCGATACCAGCAACATCGCCGGAAGCAAGATTGAAGGTATAGAAGGCAGCATCAAGCGGTTCGACAAGCAAGCTCAAATCCCAGGTCGCAGTAAAAGTGCTCGGGTCATAGCTGAACTGAGCTTGTGAAAGGTCAACGGTAAGCGACGCGGAATCGTTTCGCACAACCAGGTCGTCCGACGCAACTTCTACGTTCTGGTTGAACTGAAATGCGAGCTTGGTGATTAGATCTTGCCGGGCGAGCGATCCGTCGTCTCGAACAACGGATAGGACTTTCGGCGGATCGACCAAGGCCGACATTTTCTCGATCAGATCGGTATAGTTCTCGTTTTGCGACGCGGTTAGTTGGCCGGTAAACAGGTTAGTTTCCTCGTCCGACCGATCGAAAAACTCCTCGGAGTCATTCGAATACTGGATCAGCTTGTAGTCTGAGCTCGCAATCGTGTTTCCGTCACGGTTAATCTGTGGACTGTTGAATCGGGTCGTGAAGTGACATGGATGAATGCTCGGAGCGTTTTGATCGGCCAAGTACAAAGCAAACGATCTAGAATCTGTCCCGGCACCAACAGGTGTGTGCTGGTCCGCGTCCAAACCAGCGACCTCTAAAGCTGTTTTAAACACGTCGACAAAATGAATGTTGGCGTCGTTCGTTCGATTGAGATCGCCAACAACGGCAGAGCCTGAGACAATGCACGGAACGTGCACGCCTCCCTCAGCTGGCCTTTCGCACCACGCACGACGTTGGGGGCCACACCGCCCGGCGTTCCGTTATCGCCAACGAAAATGATGGTGGTGTTTGCCAGAACGGCGGCATCGATCGAGCCAAGTAGCCGACCGATTTCCGTGTCCATCGCTTCAATTGACGCCTGATAATAGGACGTGGGGTTCGCGGCAATGTCGGCTTCTGTTCCTAGCAAATCGTAACTGTGCAATTCGTTGGGCGGCAGATGAAAGGGCGAATGAGGTGCGTTAAACGCAAGCCACAGAAACCAATCCGAATCCTGCTCGTCGATCCAGCTAATGGCATCATTAACATTTTCGGTTGTCGCGTAAGTCCTGACCCGCTGTTGCAACGCTTGGCCATTGACCACTTTCGGCCACAAGAAGAAGTCTCTTAACGCACCGCTCATCGCCCCGCTAAAGTGATCGAAACCCATGAGGTTTGGGTTGTCGTCGCCGCCATTGGTTTGGTTGCTCAAGTGCCACTTACCAATACACGCCGTCCCATAGCCCGCACTATTGAACGCGTTTGCAATGGTGCCTTCTGACAAGCCGATGACATCTCCCGGCCAGCCGACACCGGTTCGAAACCCGTGCCGACCAGTCAAAAGAGCCGCCCGCGATGGGGAGCACGTCGGATTCGACCAGCATCGTGTGAAGCGTACGCCGTTGGCCGCCAGTCCATCAAGCGTCGGAGTTGGAGCGGTTGTGTTCGCGGGTGAGAAAAGGCCAACCGAGTCTGCTCCCAGGTCGTCGGCGATAATCAACAGCACGTTATCCGCCACCGCAACAGGCGTGAAACCGTTAAACACGGAAAGCGAAAGGCAGAAAACAACCAGACGCACCACGCAATTATACGCTTTACCACTCACCCAACGTTCCTTGCAAAGATTTAACAACTTCGAAGCCAACTCAAGACAGCCTTCCCAAACGAGAATCATCGCAACGCTCCAACATCTCTTGTCCAGTGTAACCAGTCCTACTCGAATCACGGCGTCCGCGAATCATTTTCTTCTAACTTGATTGCCTTAATTGCGTCGACCGCAGCCAGCCTGACAAGCGTATCTGAGTCTAGCAATCGCTTTTTAAGATCCGGAATCGTGTCCCGAGCCGAAGAGCCCAGTCGGCCCAGCGCCAGCACGGCCAGCTCTCGAACATCCTCGCCATTTGCCGAAAGCTGCTCCACGATCGCGTCCTTCAGCGGCAACGCCTCGGTCTCCAGTCGCCGGACTATTTCAAATGCGTCGTGTTGCTGATTCCGATCAGAAAGCGCGTCTGCAACCAATTCCGTCAAATAACTTTGCTTTCCCGTGATGCGGTACAAGGCGTAGGCGGCGTGGGTTTCCACGCGATGCTTGCGTTGATCCAAGTAAGCCTCAATGGGTTCGACTGCTCGTTGTGCATCGCGGCCAAGGTAGGCCAACCCAATGAGAATTCGCTGTTTTTCGACAAACGCTCGTGACTCTTGCAGCTTCCCAACCAGCAACGGCACGATGTCCGCGCTGTCGGTTGGACCGATTGCACCCAACACAATCGCCGACCAACCGCGAGAGGATGGATTGCCCGTCGCTAAAATCTCTAGCAGCAATTTCTCGGCCTCGATCGCGTCGGGACCCATCGGTTCGAGTACTCGACAGGCCATGCACTGGACGTTGAAATCCGACGACGCCAAGCATGGAATGACCGAATCGATCGCCTCGATAGCATCTGCGCCAAAACCTTGCAACGCGTAAAGCGAGGCTCGCTGTTGGGGAGCTTCTTGCGTTTCAAGAAACCCGATCAACTCTGGCATAAATTCGATCGCCGCATGCCCGAGTGCTTTAATCGCATTGCAGGCAGTCGCCACATTCAGCCAATCATCGTCTTCCAAGCGAGCACGAATCAATGGCAGGCTCGCGGCCCCCAGTTCCTTGATCGCAATTGCCGCGGCTCCTTCGATGGTCTCGTCGCCCCCGGGGCGCAAATGATCCAGCAGCACCTCAATCGCTTGATCAACAAGCGCTTCGTCGTCGGCTGGAACTTTAGCCAGCTGCAAGGTCGCGGCCAGCTGGAACCAATGACCATCCAAGCGTGCGGCCTCCAGCACGACCGGCCACGGTTTGTCTTCCGGAGCCTGAACTTCTGGCGGTTCTTCCGCGGGTTCAGCTGTTTCGATATTCGTTGCATTTTGGACGATCGCGGCCTCGACAACACTACGCCCAAAATTCTGAACGAGCACCGTCGCGGTCGTCACGAGCGTGGTGATAAAAAGGGGAATGTTTAAACGACGGGTCCGCGACATCGTGGGCTGGCTCCGTGAATGGCTGCTAGTAAATGCCTTCACGCGAAAAAGCGTGGCTAATGGACATAGGTTTTGATAATGATAACAATTTAAGCTCTGTCGCGACGAACGTTGACGCGAAAAGGTATTATTCGATCGCCGAGAGCTGGCTATCGACCGGTACACACAGGGACATTTGAGAAACAAGCGATTAACTTAATCTCCAAATCGACCGTCGGTATTTTGATCTGGCTAGGACTCATTGTCGTCGCCGTAATCGGCTTGCGCGCGGCAAATCGTGAGTCACCGGCGGCGGCTGAACAGCTGATCCAGCATTTGTCGACTCCCCGACGTCGCATCCAAGTCGTTTTTCCATTGCGGCAGGTCGTTGCCGTCAACGATCCGATTTACGCGTCGGATACTATCGACTCAAACGGCGACAAGACCGGATCCGCCCGCCCGATCGGTCGTGTCTCGCGGCTGGGCCCGTTGGAAGAAAGAATCATCCCCGCAGGTTTGATTGGTGGCGGAGAACCTTTGAGTCACCAGAAGATCGCCTACGTTAGCGAAGCAACGATCGAACTATTCGGCTCCGCTGATCGCTTGCGGACCGATGCGCGCATCGTGGCTCACGCGGCGCCGCATTCTACTGAATGGGTATTGCAAACGATGCTCACGCCGGAAAAGCGGCGGAAGATTGTGACGCTAATTGTAAATTCATGGCAGCGCCACATGCCCGAGATCGCCGACGCCCTAAAACCGGTTGTCAAAGATTCACTCACTCTTGCAGGCTCAGTTATTCAAGAAGATTTGAAAGCGGCATTTGCAAAACGTGAGAAACAGTTTCAGGCGATTGGTGAGCGCTACGAAACAGAACTCTTAAGAAAGAAGATCATCCCAATCGTCGAGGAAGAGATCTGGCCACTGGTCGAGGAACGTGGGCGGCCGCTCGCGGAGAAGATCGGGACGGAAATTTGGCAAGAGCTTTCGCTCTGGAGATTCAGCTGGCGCTATCTTTACGACAAGTCACCGCTTCCCAAACGAGATTTTACTCAACGCGAGTTCGACCGTTTTGTAAAGGAAAAGGCGGCTCCTATCATGAAAGCCCACGTTCCAGACATTTTAGAAGTCCAAAAACATCTGGTCGATGATTTCGCCAACAACGAAACGATACGTCGGTCGCTGCGGGAAAGCTACCGAACCATCGTGGGTGATCAAGAGGTCCAGAGATTGCTGGCCGAGATTTTTCGCGAGGTGCTAATTGATAACCAGCGACTGCAACAACAGATGAAAGCGGCTTGGCAAACCGGTCAGGCTCGTCGGGCAGTCGAGTTGGCTTCGCGAAGGTTGGATCCAACCATCAACCGGATTGGCGAGGCTCTATTCGGCAACCCCAACACGGAAATTACGCCCGAGTTCGCGCGAGTGATGCGCCGGATGGTGTTACGAAAGGACCAGCGCTGGTTCGTACTTGATGCTGGGAACGCCGAATCGTCCCTTCGTGATTCGAACGAGCCGTTAGTTGCTGATCGGGGAGCAAGTGAAACGATTCCCTACAGCAAAACGACCGAGAAAGACAATTGACCATGGAAGCTCGATCGCACACCAAGCCATCGGGGCGAGCGAACGGCACCGTTCGAACGTTGCGGTTGCATCGCAACCCGAAGCGTCAGCGAGGGGCCGTTCTCGCGCTGACACATCCGGTTGTGATTGTGTATGCCGCTTGCTCGGACGCGATGTCAACAAGCTATAGCTATTTCGAGCCCTGGGAACATTGACAACGTGAGCGCAGGAATTCAAATCCAGGGATTGACCGTTCGTGCGGGCGATCGTCAACTGCTGAACGACGTGTCCGTAACTTTTCCAGCGGGTCAAATCACGCTAGTCGTCGGCCCAAGCGGCGTTGGGAAATCAATCTTGTTGCGAACGATCGCCGGATTGCTACCGCGCAATCGGCCGGACGGTGAGGAAGCGATTTCGATCGCGGGCGACGTAAAGATTAACGGACAGCAAGCGAGCGCGGGTGACGCGGGCGTCGTGTTCCAGTCCTTTGCGCTGTTCGACGAACTTTCGCCGTTGGGTAATTTGAGATACGCGAAAGCAAGTGGAGGAAAAGCGTCGCGCGAGATAGAACTGCCGATGCTCTTAGAAAAGTTGCAGGTCCCAGCCAACGTGCCGACATCCCGTCTGAGTGGCGGACAGCGGCAACGCCTAGCGATCGCGCGTTCGCTGGCTGCCAGTCCGCAAGCGATTTTGTACGACGAACCGACGTCCGGTTTGGATCCGCTGACGGGCAAGCAGGTCGCCGACTTGATTCGCCGGACTCACGAACAGTTTAGAGGCACTTCACCCAAAACTTCTGTCGTCGTCACGCACGACTATCTGACGTTATTACCGATTGCCGATCGGGTCTTCCTTTTGAACCCGATGACTCGGCAACTGGAAGAAGTCGCTCGCGAGCAATGGTCGTCATTGCCTCAACGGCTCGAACCATTAGCCAGCCAAGACTACGACTCGCTCGACAACGATGCACGGGCAACGATTGGTCAACAACTAAAGAATCGAACGCTCAGTTTTTTCCGCCGGACGACGGACGCGTTGATTGCGGCCGGGCGATCAGTCATCGGCCTGCTGCCTGTTTGGCGACGGCCGCTTTTGGGGCTCCGTTTCTTTTGGCACTACGCCATGCTAGTGTTCGGACCGACGGCTTGCATCTACCTGATGACGTCCGGATTGATCTCCGGCTTTGTAACGACCTACTTTACTTTCAAATTTTTGCCCTATGCCGATTACACTCGACCTTTGCTGGTTGAGGATTTGTTGGTCGCGTTAGGGTTTGCAATGTTTCGGATCTTCGTGCCTGTCCTTTCCTGCGTGTTGATCGCGGCACGCTGCGGTGCGGCGGTGACCTCGGATGTCGGCGGTCGTCAGTTTGGCAATCAGATCGATGCCATGAAGACGTTTGGCACGCCCCCCAATCGATACTTGCTAACGCCAATCGTCTGGTCATTCTTGATCGGCACACCACTGCTGACTTGGTTGGCGTTTTGTGTCGCGCGGTTGACGAGCTTGGTAACGTTCACTTTTGCGCAGCCGCAGCACGGCGCAGACTTCTGGGCGGTACACTACCACCGCGGCCTGAATCACGTCGGCCATCAGCTTTGGCGAGGCACCGATTGGTGGATGGCCAAGGCGCTGCTGTCCGGTTTTGGAATTGCCGCCATCGCGTACTTTATCGGGCGGCGGCCCAAATATTCGTCCAGCGATGTAAGTCGCAGTGTGACCCAAACGATTCTGTGGGCGACCCTGTTCGCGTTGGCCGTTCACTTTGCGTTTGCGTTTTTCGAGTTCGAGGGCATCGTCCCGGGGACGCGACCTGAGGACCTAGTCAAATAGCGATGAACCGCTGCTTGATTCCTTGCGTAGAAGCGGTCCGCCAGCTGATTTTCACGGGAAAATGGCGGTTTTGTCGATAATATTTGGCCTCTGACCAGACGTGTCACCCGCTACGCGATACAGGCAACAGCGGGCGACTTGGCTCGCGATTGTTTAACTCAAGGAAGAATAGCCATGCTGATTATTATCGAGGCACTAATCGCGGTTGGATTTTTGGTCAGCGTCGGGGCGTCTATGCAAGCCGCAACCGTCGTGAAAGACGGCCGCCCGTACTAAGTGATATTTGCCCCGATCCGTCAGTCGTGTGCTCACGGGGATCGCGCGACTACTTGGCAACCGTTTGGTCCCAGCCTCTCATTTGACGGATTACTAGCTGTGGAAAGATCCAAGCATCTTTCGCGTAGCGTTTGACCAACCGTTTCGGCTCGCTGCACATGCGATGCAGCCACTCAATACCGCACCGCTGCATCCAAACCGGAGCCCGCTTTTTCTCGCCTGCCAAAAAGTCGATGGTCGCGCCGACGCATAACGCGACTTTCGCGTCGATCTGTCGATAATGCTTGTGAATCCACAGTTCCTGCTTTGGAGCGCCTAAACCGACGACGACAACGTCCGGTTTCGCTTGAGAAATCAGGTTCAAGATCCGCGCGTTCTCCGATTCGTCTTTCTCAAAACCAAGCGGTGGGCTGTAGATGCCCACGGTTTTTACATTGGGCCACTGTTTCCGCATATTTTCAGCAGCGCGAAAGCCAACGCCCTCGGCGGCTCCCAAAAGGAACACCTTGAGTTCACCCGACGCCTGAAACGAGTCAAACAACTTGGGGACCAATTCGGAACCCGGAACTCGTTCTGGCAACGGGCGGCGGACTAACCGCGACGCCCAGATAATCGGGTGCCCATCCGCTAGGATCAGCGACGCGTCATCGTAGGAGGATCGTAACTGAGGATTCTCTTGCAACAGAACCGCGTGGTCAACGTTTGGTGTGACAACATATCGACAGCCGCCCTCCGATCGTTCGGATTCAGACCACTGGCGAACCTGATTGACGGCATCTGTCATCCGAACGTTGTCGATTTCGATTCCAAAGAGCTGCTGTTTTTCTTGGTTCGCGGCGTTAGTGTAGCGAGGAGTTGCGTTCATGAGTCAGGTTGGGCTTACGGGGCGACGAGATTGTGGGTGGGAAGGAATAAACTTCACATCAGCTTCCAGAACCTAGGTCAACAAGCACGCGTTGCTACGAATCACCACCGATCAGCAGGGACTTCCATAATCAACGGTTGACGGTTTTGACAGTTGTGCCGATCAAGCGAACCGCACAGCGAATTGCAGCCGAAGATTGCGAGAGAAAGTGGCAGAGATCACAAAACAAGCTCAAACGTGGGCCACACTTACCCGCAGCTCTTAATTGCAGCTCAGGCCCCCACGCCTTTGGGTGCCGCAAGCCATGAATTCAATTCACGGCTCGCGGCACCGCTTGAACCCGTTCAAACCCTGTCGACCCAACATCTCATGCCCAAGTGGAAGAACAATGCAATCGACCTGTACCGCGCGTTGACGCGGGCCAGCCGAGCTCTTTCTGTGCGCCAGATGAAACGGCGCGGGCAGCTGCCGATATATGTCGTTTTCTACCATCGAATTGCCAATACTCACCTAAACGATTGGACGATGACGACAGCAAAGTTCCAACAGCAGATGGAATGGTTGCAGTCGAATTTTGACATGGTGGATTTGGCTGAGTGCCAGCGGCGAATTCGGAGCGGTCACAATGATCGCCCAACCGTGTCCGTTACGTTCGATGACGGCTACGCGGAGAATGGTGAGTTCGCGATTCCTTACTTGATCGACCATGGCATCCCAACGACCTACTTTGTGACCACGCATCACACGGTCAATCAAGAACGTTTCGGCCACGATGCCGATCGCGACCAGCCATTGCCAACAAACACGATTGATACCCTGCGAGCATATGCCGCGGCTGGGATCGAGATCGGGGCGCACTCCCGTACCCATTTCGACATGGGCCAAGCCGTCGACCCCGGGAGGATTGTCGACGAGGTGCTGACCGCCACTCGCGAGATGGAATTGCTGATCGGGCGTCGCATACGCTACTTTGCGTTTCCGTACGGTCAGCGGGCCAACCTGAACGCAGTGGTGTTCCAATTGCTTAAGGAAAACGGAATCAAAGGCGTTTGCAGCGCTTACGGGGGCTCGAACGAAATCGGTGGTGATGCGTTTCACCTGCAGCGCGTGCACGGTGATCCTGTGTTCGCCCGGCTGCGTAACCACCTAAACTTTGATCCACGGCAAGCCAGAATCGGCGGCTACGATTACTCGATCGACGAAAATTCAGAAGCCGCTGAACGCCTGCGAGTGTGCCGTGAGCTTGCAAAAAAGCTTGGCAAGCAACCGCTGTTACCCTCTGTCAACGCCGGCCCTAGTCAGCTTAGCGGCGAGGACGATTCGCTCCGGGCAACGTCTTGGCCAGTCCCGCTATCACCTACCGACCCACTGCCAGCCTTCCCGCCCACCGAGACGCCGAACCAATCATAGCCATGGATATTTCCACAACCCAATTGCAAAGTCAACTGCGCCCACTGCGAATCCTGTTTCTGATCACAAGCATGCCCGTTGGCGGCGCTGAAACCCTGCTTGTCAACATGGTGCGTCGAATGGATCGCTCGCGTGCCGAACCGTTGCTGGGTTGCATGAAAGAGAAGGGAGTGTTGGGCGAGCGATTATCGGCCGAGATTCCGGTTTTCGATCATCTGATTAACCACAAGTTTGACGTGGGTGTCGTCTCACGACTCGCCAAGCTATTCAAAGAAGAAAACATCGACGCGGTGATTACCGTCGGTGCTGGAGACAAAATGTTCTGGGGACGTCTGGCTGCTCGCCGCGCAGGCGTTCCCGTCATTTTGTCTGCGTTGCACTCCACCGGCTGGCCCGATGGCGTCGGACGACTCAACCGAATGCTGACGCGCATTACCGATGGCTTTATCGCCGTGGCCAAAGATCATGCGCGGTATCAAGTCGAACAAGAACGGTTTCCGGCCGAGAAAGTGTTTATGATCCCCAACGGAATCGACACCGATCGGTTCCAGTTCGACGCAGACAAACGATCACAATGGCGAGCTCGTTACGACATCCCCGCAGAAGCGCCCGTTGTGGGTATTGTTGCGGCATTGAGGTCTGAGAAAAACCACAGCTTGTTCGTTGATGCGGCCGCCAAGGTTTTACAGCAGCGGCCCGATACTCATTTTGTCATCGCAGGCGAAGGCCCCGAACGAGCAACGATCGAGGCACGCATCGCCGAGCATCAGATCAGTGCAAGCGTTCACATGCTCGGCTCAATCGATGACATCCCGGGCGTGCTTTCCATGACGGACGTGTTCGCCCTGACATCACACAACGAAGCCAGCCCGGTTTCGATCTTGGAAGCACTGTCGTGTCAGCGCCCCGTCGTTGCCCCAAACGTGGGTTCCATTCATGAGTCTGTTTTGGATGACCAAACGGGTTACCTCGTCCCGGCCGGTGACCTAGCAGCCACTGCCGAACGTTGGCTTGCTTTGATTAATCATCCAGAGTTACGACAGAGGCTCGGGGCTAGCGGGCGTGATCATGTGGTTGAGAACGGTTCTTTGGCGAGCATGACCGAGGGCTATCTTGCCTTGGTCGAGTCAATCTATTCACGGAAGAAACCACTAGTTCGTCAAGCGCACGATAGCTCTGGCTCTTCCGCTGCGGTTCTGCCTGTGACTCTGAGTAACGGGGCATCATCGGGCGTTTCAACATCGGCTCAATCGATTTCTTAGATCGTCAACAGCCCTGAGAGAGCCGTCGGATCACCCTAAGTGACGTGCCCGTTTGGCGGCTCCCCCAAGAACGGACACGTACGATCCTGTTTTGATCGGCCTACACAAGCCGGCCAACACGATTCCGACGAGTGGATTGGCTTGGTACAATGCGTGGGCACGTCGTCTACCGTTTGCCCGGGTCTCATGAAGCAAGTCACCGTTCCACTCTTGGCCGCCATCGCCAAAGTACTCAGCGGTGCGACCGTGCGCTGGGTGGATTGTGAGCCCGATACGGTGCAGCGTGTTTATTTTGCCAACCACACCAGCCACCTCGATTCGATCGTCCTCTGGTCATCGCTACCGAAGAACATCCGCGCGGTGACTCGGCCGGTCGCGGCAGCGGACTACTGGAAAGGCGGCCCCATTCGGCGCTATCTGGCATCGACGTTCAACGCGTTGCTGATCGATCGCAAGAAGGTCAAGGTCCGCAATACGCCTATCGACATCATGATCAGTGAGATCGGGTTTACCGATTCGCTGATCGTATTCCCAGAAGGTGGTCGAAACCTATCGGGCGACCTTGGCGAGTTCAAAAGCGGGCTGTTCTATCTTGCAAAGAAACGGCCGGACTTAGAACTCATGCCGGTCTACATTGACAACCTGAACCGAGTAATGCCCAAGGGTGAGTTCCTGCCGGTGCCGCTGTTAAGCTGTATTTCGATCGGAGCCCCGATTTGGCTGGAGCAGGGCGAGAAAAAGAACCAGTTTCTGGCGCGAGCCCGTGAGTCGGTGCTGCGTTTGAAGGCGGACTGTGATAACGTGGGCGGCCAGTGAATCTCCTATCCCACAACATTGCTGCGATCTTCGGATCCGACCTGCTCAACGATCCGTTTACGATTGCGTTGGTGTTGGTCGTCGTCGTTTCGTTGGTGATTTTGCTGTTCGTTGGCCAGTGGCTGAAGCGAAAACCAGAATCGCACTTTGATCCAGCAGTCGTTCGAACGTTCAACAAACGTGTGAGCTCATGGCTGACGATCAGCCTGATGCTGGTGTTGGCTCTGCTGACCAACAAAATCGTGACCGTCGTGCTGTTCGGCCTCGTTTCGTTTTGGGCCCTGCGTGAGTTCATCACGATGACACCCACCAGACGAGGTGATCATCGCACGTTGTTCTGGGTGTTTCTCGGTTTCACGCCGGCTCAATACGTGATGGTCGCGATGGACCAGTACCAGCTGTTCACGATCGTGATCCCGGTTTACGCGTCGTTGTTCATTCCGGCACGGATCGCGTTTACCAGCGATCACAAACGGTTCCTCGAGCGAACGGCCAAGATCCAGTTTGGCCTGCTGATTTGCGTTTACGCGTTGTCTCATGCCGCGGCGTTGTTGAACCTTAACTTGGTCACCTTCCAGAATGACACGACGAATTATGTTCCGTGGACCGGCAAACCTGCGGGTTTACTGTTCTTTTTTATTGTCATCGTGCAAGTCAGCGACATGTTGCATTTCGTATGGGACCGCCTGTTCGGTCGCCACGTGATCGCCGCCACCGTTAACGCGACCAAGACGTGGGAGGGCCTGATCGGCTCCGCCTGTTGTACCGCTTTGGTCGGCCTGATGATCCAGCTAGTCATGCCAGTAACGCCATTCACCTGGTACGGCGCGGGTTTCATGGCGTTGCTTATTAGTGCGATGGCGTCATCAGGCAGTATGACCATGTCCGCGATCAAGCGAGATCGCGGGCTTAACGATTATGGCACGTTGGTGACTGGGCACGCAGGCGTGCTGGATCGCATTGATTCAATCTGCTTCGCCGCTCCTATCTTCTTTCACGTGACGCGGTTCTTCCTAGATTCGTCGTCAGGCGCGTACCTAAACTGAGGCGTTTTACGGGCGGCCGAATTAAGTTAGTTACGGTATCACGCGGACTAGGATCACGTGATGCGCAAACTGAGCATCCGTTCAACAAGCCGCTGGGGGCTGCAAACGAGCCATTCAAACGCCGCCGACTTGCTTACTTGCCGCCGACGATGTTCTGTGAGTCCACGGAAATGAACGGGACCGTTTCACCCGTGACGCGAGGCAATGTTCCATCCCACTTTTCGATGGCGCGAAGCGTAATCACGTCGCGATTGACAACTTCGGACAGGATTCGTTGGGCCTCGGCTTCGGCTTTCGCTTTCACGGAAATCGCTTCCGCGTCAGCCAACGCCTGCAACTTGACCGACTCTGCCGTACCACGCGCGGTTTCGATTTTTTGGTCGGCTTCTACTTTCATCCGACGCAGAATGTTAGTCGCGCGTAGCGCTTCCTGTTCGGCAGTCTGTTTTTCTTCAATCGCGTGATTGAAAGAATCTGAGAACTCGAAATTAACAATGTTGAATTTGGTGATGAGAATTTGGTTCTCTTCAACGCGAGATTTCAGCATCGCTTCCATCTCATCGCGAACTTGAGTTCGTTTTGTAATCAGCTCCTCGGCCGTGTACTTAGCTGTAACCGCTTTGACCGTTTCCTCAACGGCGGGATCAAGGATTCGGTTCTCATAGTCTGTTCCCACCTGCTCAAACAGCAAATGCGCTTTTGTAGGGTCGGGTCGAAAGTTGACCGCGATACTTGATTGAATCGACTGTAGGTCGCGACTCGATGCGCTGGTGCTCATCTCTGTTTTCTGCTCACGCACCTCGACCTCAGCAATGGCTTCGACCGCAGGGATGCGAAAATACAGACCGGCGGGAAGCGAGTTAGAGACGACTTTTCCAAAACGAGTTTTCACGCCAACGTATCCCGTGCTGACCGTTCTGAAGGAAGACGCCACGAGCATGATCAAGGCGGCGATCAATATTAGAATTCCCATTCTGGTGGTGTTAACATGACGGTTCCCAAGGCCGGTTGGGGTGGTGATGGCGTTAAGCGAATCGTTCTTCATGTGGAACTCCTAGTGTCGACGTCGATCGTCCAATTAAGCAAACTGCAGGCAAGAAAGCGCGCGTTGCATCATCAACCGTTCGAAAATATGGAACCGAAATTGGACAAACTCTGCAGAAATCGATCGACTTTACCGTTGGCACAGAATTTCGAGTCTGCAAACGACAGAATCGATAAAATCGGAATGAGCGATCGTCTATTCGCCAAGTAGCCGCGCTAAAAGTGGTTCCATCGCCTCGGCCCAGATTCGATATCCAGACTCGCCGGGATGCAGCAGGTCGGCCATGACTGACTTGGGTAGCACGCCGTTTTCATCCAAGAAGTGATCTCCAATGTCTAGAAACCAGACGCGTTTCTGGTCGTCCAGATTCTTGATCAACTGATTGATCTCGGCATTTCTCTGTCGTTTTTCGTCCTCAACCGTCGCTCCCCGCGGGAAGATCCCCAGCAGCAAGACTTTTGTCTTTGGTGACCGCAGGTGAATCTCATTCACGATGCGTTCGATTCCGGCAGCGGTTTCCTCCGCAAGCCGCATCTCCCGAGTGTTGTTGGTACCGATCATGACGACGGCGACCTTGGGTTTGATGCCGTCGATCTCGCCATTCTGGAGCCGCCAGATCACATGCTCAGTTTGATCTCCACCGAATCCGATTTGAAGTGCATTCCGATCAGAATAGAACTCTTCCCAGATCTGTTTTCCTGTTCGTTCCCATCCATGAGTGATCGAATCGCCGACCATCAGCAAATCAACTTTGTTCATAGCCTCGCGCTCGGCGATTTTGGCAAGGTGCCTCGGCATCCACCACGACTTTGCCTTCTTACCTGTCCGTCGGATTGGTATTGCAGACGCATTGTAAATCACGCCGGGGTAGTCGCGCCAGATCCATCGCATGGCGTCGGGCAAGTTTGCTCCCCCATGAAAACCATCATGACCGGCTTTCCCAAAATCGAACTTCACATCGTAGTTTTTGTACTGCAAAGCCGAGAACATTTGCTGGTTCGCCAAAGGCCAGCTTCCGTGTTCATTGTTCACATCGTTGGAACCTGTTTGCAAGTAAACGCGAATCGGTTTCTTGTACGACTTTCTGACGAGCCCCGGATACGTGTCGCCGTGGCGAATATTGGTAAAGCTGCCGATATGGCTGATGACTTTACTGAACTGATCCGGACGCTGCCAAGCTGCCGTAAACGCACAGATTCCTCCACTGCTCGCGCCGCAGATCGCTCTTCCGAGTGGTTCATCCGTAATGTTAAATTTTTTCGCGACCTCAGGCAGGATTTCGCTGACCAGAAATTGAACATAGTCACCGCTCAGTGAATCGTATTCAAAGCTGCGATTTTCAGGATCGGGTTTCCAGCCGCGTTTTTCCGGGAGTGTGTCCTTTTTGTGTCCCGGGTCAATGAACACGGCGATTGTCACAGGCATCTCGCCTTTGGCGATCAGATTATCCATCACCACGGTCGCTCGATACTGTCCGTGGGGATCTGCGTAGGCGTGGCCGTCCTGAAAAACCATCAGTGCGGCAGGCTCGGCGGGATCATACTGCTCCGGTACATAGATCGAGTATCGGCGTTTCGTGCCGGGAAAGACCTTGCTATTCAACCACTGGTGTTCGGTGATTGTTCCTTGCGGTACTCCTTCTCGAACCACGGAGTCAGGCCCAAGCGGGTACAGTTCCCGCAAAGGATGGCCCTTGGCTTGTTGCGCGGGGACAGGTGTGAGCATCAAAAAAAATGATACGAACACGCTGACTTGTAAGAACAATTTGATTCTCCCGCTTGCCATCTCTCTTCCTCAATCAGAACTGATTCGTTTCATGCCCACCTGCTATTGTATCCGCCAACTGAAAAGGGCGGCAGCTGCACCAAGGAGAAGCACGTTTTACCCTGGGTGGAGCGACAGGAATGAGCCTTGGTTATCAAAGCACCGTGACCAAAAGGGCCACGTCACCAGACTTGACTCGCTTCAACGAATGCCGCCCAAAGCACTCGAAACGTGGTGGAGAACTGTCCTTGGGCCGGCGGCGATCGCAGCACACGAACTGGTGCGTCATGGACGAAGTGTTCCAGAATTAAACGTCTGTGTTCACCGAATGAGTTTTCACAGAAACGTTTTGAGCTCGACAACGGAAGTGATACCGCGCGCCTCGATCAGGATTCTGCATTCCGAAAAGCACTCTGGGTGCTCTAGCGAACCGGCGTGAAGCGGGTTTGTGCTTGATCCAAAGCCACAAACTCAAGATCTTGCGGTGCTGCATCGCTGGTTGCAAAGTTAGGATTCCACGGCAGCCCAAATGCCACGACTCGTTGCGAGTTGTCCTCGGAAATGTAGATCACCCCGTTCGCGATTCGATCATTCCTTTGAAAGCCTCTGAAATCAGCAAGCCCCGCTGCAACAAGGTAATTTCCCTGATGATTCGGAAACTGCTTTTCTACATTATATCGGTAGCGGATGAAAAATTGGCCGCTGCTTCGATTTAAGACATACCCCGAAAGATCACCAGTCATATGATCCAAGGTTACTACCGCTTCCAGCCCCGATTCCAATGGGACGGTGACAAGTGATTTTTTTTCAGTACCGTGAGCCGTCATCCCCATGGCTGCCGGTTCTTTGCGACTAAAGAACAATATCACAACTACTAACGTTGCAGATAACATCAAAGCCAGATTTCGAGTTGAATTAAACATGTGAATCTCCTGAGAGTTTGTTTGTCGCTGAGAGGTTGTTTGCAGCAATGTCCGTTCTCACTCAAACGCAGGTTGCACTTGATCCCGGGCAAGGGCAATGAGTGAGCCCATTCGAATCACTGTTCACATACAGATTCTAGAACGAATCTCGAAAGTATGTTTTAGGAATCGACTTTCGCATTGGGGTGGGGCTGATATTTTGGCAGCAAAAATCGCGGGAATGACAACCGTCCCACGAAAGTGGTGGCGTGCCCCCTGTGTCGGGGCCAGTTGGCGTTCCCCCCTTGCTCGACTAGCGTTGCGCGTCACGCGCTTTAGGAAATGGGTTCCAAACCTTCGGTTCCATGCCGAGTAAACCGGAAGCCAATCGTTTCCGCCGAGTCCATAAAAAAATCCCGCTCACGTTTGCTCGTGAGCGGGATTGTATAAATCCGGCGGTACCTACTTTCGCACTTGCAGTACTATCA